>NZ_JAPDBZ010000137.1:0-10943 GCF_027705505.1 Aeromonas sp. QDB56 | reverse complement strand
AATTGGGGCATGCAGTCGTGGCAAGCCCTCCGATGCCATATCGGCTCTTGAAGCTGGCTGAGGGTCATGGGTAATCAAGATCCAGAATTCGTAGGAGGGTCAGAAGTTCGCCCTGCTAATAAAGGGATTAAGACTTGATCACCTCTTGCTCATTTAGGGAGAAGAGTCAGAAGTTCGCCCTGCTAATAAAGGGATTAAGACAGGGCCTTGTGTACGGGATCGTCCTCGTACAGGGCAAGTCAGAAGTTCGCCCTGCTAATAAAGGGATTAAGACTTTCACCGGACTTGGATACCAAACCCCGTGGGTCAGAAGTTCGCCCTGCTAATAAAGGGATTAAGACATGCGTCGAGTATGTCTCCGGCTGTGCCAATGGCACGTCAGAAGTTCGCCCTGCTAATAAAGGGATTAAGACCAAGATACACAGACTCACCATTCATCGGTCTATCGTCAGAAGTTCGCCCTGCTAATAAAGGGATTAAGACAGCATCCCCGGACACCCAAGGAAGGTGCGAATAAGTCATATGGCACAAGAGCATTTACTGGTAACCCATTGATATTAAATGACTAAAATTTTCATTTTTTGTTCGTGGGATACTTGTTCGCACTTTCCATAAACAATGACGATCTTTTGATTTGTTATAAACAAAAGCAGATGCTATTTAGATATATCTTTCCTAGGGAAGGTGCGAATAAGTCACCAAACATAAAAATGCGCCTTTGTAAGTATTTGAATTTAATAAACTATTTTGTTCAGTTTCGTTGTGGAGGGTGCTTATTCGCACCCTCCCTAGCCGATGGGGTTCGCTCTCAGGATATTTGTCTCACGGCGCGTACCAGACATGCCTATGAGCGTTACGCAACGGCATTGAACAGCGAAGGAATTCCAACCTTTGTTTTAGGGCAGGACAGTTCGGATAACGATCAGCAAGAAGGGGTCCGTATTGCAACCATGCACCGAATCAAAGGGCTTGAGTTCCAATATGTATTCCTCGCCGGCATCAATGATGGCGTCGTTCCAGAACCCAAAGCGATTGCATCGGATGATCCTGTTGAACAACGGGATGCCTTGTTTAATGAACGCGCTTTGCTCCACGTTGCTGCGACTCGGGCAATAAAGGGGTTGTTTGTTAGTTCAAACGGCAAGCCGAGTTCGTTGTTGCCAGATGTGAACGCTTAATTTAGACGATGGCCAGTAACTAAGCAGAGTTACTGGCCATTATTTTAGAGAAAACTTAGCGGGAAGGTTATCGGTATTGCTGAGCAGCGCAAAATCGCATCGGCAGCCGCCATTTCCCCTGAGCCCTTCACAACTATCCACGATGAGGAACAGGCGCTGGCGCCTGATGCCAAAGCGCGTCAGGTGACCCTGATTTAAGGCTGGCTATCCGATAGCACGATCAGTGTAAAAACAAGCAGTGTAAAAACCAGCAGCGTGAAAGCAATCAAGGCGCCAGTGGCGCCTTGATTGTTTGGGGAGATGGTCGGTCAGCGCTGGCCGTTACCGAAACAGCCATTCCATATCGTCCTCTTCCTCACGCCACCTTATTTGCTGCTGATCCCAGCGGGCCGCCAGATAGGGTTTGAGGGTCTGCAGGGTGGTGATCTCGGCCAGCTGGGCAGTCAGGTGATCGATATCACGCAGCAAATAGTCCCGATGTTCGGCAAAGGCCTGCTCGGTCTTTTTCTTGGATGATTGCTTGAATTTGTGCAGCACCGCGCCCATTAGCCCGTCTTGCCCGCCGTAGTAGCTGACTTCGAGCTCGCGTAGCTGGCGTTTCAGCATCGGGTTGAGGTAAGCGAGGTTCTCGTCACTGAGCAGGTTATCGAACTCGGGTAGGTGAGCGTGGGCCAGCTGTAACAGGGTGAACATCTCTTTGTTTTCCCAAGCCTGACTGAGTTGGCCCATGATGCGGGTCTTTTCCGCCTGCATGGCGGGGTCGGGTTCCCGATCCGGGTGCAGCGCCAGGGCGAGCTTGCGATAGAGCTGCTTGAGGCTGGATTTGCTGAACAGCTGTTCGATGCGCATCTCTTCCTCTTGCTCACGACGGGTGCGCGTGTGGGCAAAAGCATCTTGCTGCTCAGCGCCGAAGGGGGACTCATCGGCAAACAACTCATCATCGTCGAAGAGGGCATCCTCTTCCTCACCAGCGGTGTCACTCCCGTTGGCCATTTTCTGCTTCGCCGCGTTTATCAGGTACTCGTGCAACAGAGCGGGGTTTTTGACCATATCGCGCAAGGTGTCGATGTCTTCGGGGCAGTGACCACAAGTTTCCATCAGCATATGGGTAAGTTCATCACACTGATAGTCGAGCTGTTCGTCATCCATGTGCAGGGCGGTATTGGTTTGGATTTGGTGATAGAGGGGGGCCAAATCCATCTCGCCACGAAACGGATTGGACTCGAGATAGTTGATGAGATCGTGGATCCAGTGGTGCAAGGTCTCCCGTTGCCACTGGGTAAAGCTCTTGCGAGCCGTAAAATCGACCAGGCGCTTGGTGAGGGCAAAGATGAGCTCGCATTGTTGACGCTCAAGGGGTTCGATGTCGCTGGTGAAGCGCTGATAGATATCGCGGCCGTTGAGGGTTTGCTTGTCGATTTTTGCCTGTAGCTTTTCGAGCGCTTGCCAGTTGCGGTGGAAGAGATCGAGGGCGGGGTTACCCGTCGTGGGGGAGGGCTGGCGAGCGGGTTGCTTGCGAGCTGGATTACGAAGAGACATAGGCCGCCTCCATAGGCGTTATTTTGTTCGCTAAAACAAAAAAACCGGCGCGGGGCCGGTTTATCGCCGCACATAAATTGCGCGAAGTCTGCCTTGCTGATGAGTTGCCGGCCATATTCAAGCCTTTCATTTCTTTCGCAACAGATAGCAACAACAGAGAAATAATGGGGTGGCTGATGGGGCTCGAACCCACGACAACCGGAATCACAATCCGGGACTCTACCAACTGAGCTACAGCCACCACTGAAATCATCGCCATTTTGTGTCTGCCAAGGCGTGGCCAAGGTCATCTTGAGATAATCTGCCGAATGGACGATAAGTCACACTCTTCGTCAATAACTCAATGATTTAAAACACATTTTAAATGGCGCGCCCTGCAGGATTCGAACCTGCGACCCACGGCTTAGAAGGCCGTTGCTCTATCCGACTGAGCTAAGGGCGCGTTGTATCAAGAAATCCGGGGATTTCCCGATGAACCTGGTCGGTGATAAAGGATTCGAACCTTTGACCCTCTGGTCCCAAACCAGATGCGCTACCGGGCTGCGCTAATCACCGAAAATTCGCCATCCAGCATACCTTCGGCGGCACCACTGGGCAACGGGCGGGCATCATACCCAAGCGCCAAAGTCAGCGTCAACAACTTTTTCCGCCAGTAAATTCAAGTGCCTACTTATTGCCCTCCCTGCGAGAGCCGCTAACACCCGCGCCAAAAAAATGCGACAATGCGCCGCAGTTGAACACATGGTGAGTGAAGAACGATGTCTGCCAAAATCATTGATGGAAAACAGGTTGCGCAAACGATTCGCAATCAGGTCGCCGCGCAAGTCCAACAGCGGTTGGCGCAGGGGAAACGGGCACCGGGTCTGGCGGTGATCCTGGTGGGGCTGGATCCGGCCTCCCAAGTCTATGTGGGCAGCAAACGTCGCGCTTGTGAAGAGGTGGGATTTGTTTCCCGCTCCTATGACCTCAGCGCCACGGCGACACAAGCAGAGCTGCTGTCCCTGATCGACCAGCTCAACGAGGATCCGGAAGTAGACGGCATCCTGGTGCAGTTGCCCTTGCCGGCTCATTGCGATACCACCCAGGTGCTGGAGCGCATTCGTCCTGACAAGGACGTTGATGGCTTCCATCCCTACAACGTGGGTCGTCTGGCCCAGCGCATCCCGGCGCTGCGACCCTGCACACCCAAGGGGATCATGACCCTGATCGAGACCACCGGCGTCAAGACCCACGGTCTGCATGCGGTGGTGGTCGGGGCTTCCAACATCGTGGGGCGTCCCATGACGCTGGAGCTGCTGCTGGCCGGTTGCACCACCACCACCTGTCACCGCTTCACCCAGGATCTGGAGACCCAGGTGCGCCGGGCCGACTTGCTGGTCGTGGCGGTGGGCAAGCCCAACTTCATTCCGGGGGAGTGGGTCAAACCCGGTGCCCTGGTGATCGACGTGGGCATCAACCGCCTTGCGGACGGCTCCCTGGTGGGAGATGTGGAGTATGAGACCGCGCGCAATCACGCCGCCTTCATCACGCCGGTACCGGGGGGCGTGGGCCCCATGACGGTCGCCAGCCTGATGGAGAACACCCTGAGCGCCTGCCAGGATTACCACGACGCCTGATGAGGGCGACGGGCGGAAAAGAGAAAGGGAAGGCATTGCCTTCCCTTTTTTTATTGCGTCACTCCCCTGGATCGCTACTGGATATCAGAGGAGGGCCAGGGCGGCGGCCAGATCGGCAATCAGATCGTCGGCGTCTTCCACCCCGATGCTGAAGCGGATGAGATCGTCATTGACTCCGGCGGCGAGGCGGCTCGCCTCGTCCATGGCGGCGTGGGTGGTGCTGGCCGGATGGCAGGCGAGACTCTCGAGATCGCCGAGGCTCACCGCCTGCACGAAGAGTTGCAGGTTGTCGAGCAGGGTAGCGCAGCGCTCAAAACCGCCTTCCAGCTCGATGCTCACCATGCCGCCAAAGCCGCTGGCGAAGGCGCCGAGGGCATCGTGGCCCGGATGGCTGGAAAGGCCCGGGTAGATCACCTTCTTCACTGCCGGGTGGGCATCCAGGAACTCGGCCACCTTCTGGGCGTTGTGCAGGTGGGCATCCATGCGCAGGGGAAGGGTCTTGACCCCCCGTTGCAGCAGGTAGGCCTCCTGGGGGCCGATGGGGGAGCCGATGTGCTTGAGGGCCACGGTGCGAATCGACTTCATCAGCTCATGACGACCCGCCACCACCCCGGCGATGATGTCGCCGTGGCCGCCCAGGTACTTGGTGCCGCTGTGCATGACGATGTCGATGCCAAGCTCGAGCGGGCGCAGCAGATAGGGGGTGAGGAAGGTGTTGTCACACACCGTGATGGCACCCACCTTGCGGGCCGCCTCCACCACCACCCGCGGATCCACCACCTTGAGGGTTGGGTTGGTAAGGGTTTCAAAGAGTACCACCTTGGTGGCGGGGCGGATGTTGGCCAGCAGCGCCTGATCGCTCTCGTAGGCGGTGATCTTGATGCCGGCGCGGCTGAAGGTCTGCTTGAGGAAGGCATCGGTGCCGCCGTAGAGGGGGCCGATATAGGCCACTTCATCACCGCTGTCGGCCAGGGCATACATGATGGCACTCACCGCCGCCATGCCGCTGGCCACCACCAGTGCCTCATCTGCACCTTCGAGGGCTGCCAGCTTCTGCTCCAGCTCGGCGGTGGTGGGGTTGCCAAAGCGGCTGTAGATGAAGCCGGGGGCTTGACCTGCGAAGCGCTCCTTGCCCGCCTGGGCGTTGAAGTAGCTGAAGGTGCTGCTCTGGTAGAGCGGGGTGGTGAGGGCACCGGTCTGGGGGTCGATCCGCTGGCCGCTGTGCACGCTCATGGTCTTGAATTTCATTTTTGTACTCCGTCATTGCCAGGTTGTTGCCCGACTGCTTGTGTTTTCCGGGGCGCCGTCGCGCCCCTTTTTTAATGTCGAGTGGCGGGTTGTCAGACTAGCGCTGGCTTGCGCTGCGGCTCGCCTGCATAGTGGCGGGCCGCCACATCCGGATGGGAGCGCAGCCTCCCCTTGAGCACGTTCTCCCCCACCTGATAAAAGAGCGGGTTGGCGGGATCGCTCTGGGGTCCTTCGGCCAGCGCCGCCAGCTCGGGGGAGAGGCTAAGCAGTGGCACAGTCGCATCCAGCCTTGCCGCTATGAAGAAGGCGCAGGAGAGGCGCGATACCCCAGGAGGGGGGCTCACCACCCGGTGCAGGGTGGCCTTGAGGTAGCCGTCGGACGCGAGCTCCAGCAGCTCGCCGATGTTGACCACCAGGGTGCCCGGCAGGGGGGGGCGCGGGGATCCAGCCATCCGCCGTCTCCACTTCGAGCCCGGAGTGATCGTCCTGCATCACCAGCGTCAGGTAGCCGGGATCCTTGTGGGCACCTACCCCCTGACCACTGCTGCCTTCCGGTTGTCCGGGGTAGTGAATGAGCTTCATGTGCTGGTAGGGGGCACCGCGAATGCTCTCGTCAAATACGCCGGCGGGCTGCCCCAGCACCTCTGCGAAAGCATCCAGCAGGGTGAGGGTGATGTCGCTCAGTCGATCCTGCCATGCCAGCAGACGTGTTTTCATCTCGGGCAGGGCGGCGGGCCACTGATTGGGGCCGATGAGGCGCTGCCAGGGTTCACGAATGTGCGCCACAGGCAGGGCCTGGGCCTCGTTCATGATATCGAACTGCTCCCGCAGATCCGGCCGTGCCCGGGTGAGCTCTGCCCCCACCTGGTTGTAGCCGCGAAAGTGGGGGGAGTGGACCATCTGCACCGCCAGTTTTTCTTCAAGTGGCAGGGCGAAGAAGCGGGCGGCGAGCGCCAGGGTCTCCTGGCGCGCCGATTCGCTCAGATCATGGCCCACCAGATAGAAAAAGCCCACTTCGCGGGCGGCCTGGCCAAGCTGCGCCAGCATCTGGCTGCGTGCAGCCGGGGTGCCCTTGAGGGCGGCGAGATCGATGATCGGCAATGATGGGGTGGTCATGGGCATCTCCTCACTTTCCGTGAACGGGGTCTGCGTGCCCCGGCGTGCGGGGTGTTGCGAAACCGGGGCGCACTCTTCTTGAGTGGCGCCGTTTGGGTTGAGGGTGATGCTACTGTCCGAGGTTATAAGGTGGAAGCAACAAAATATTCTTAGTTATATACAAAATTCGAAATGGAATTCGGACTTGAGCGAATGGAACGAGCAACGGGCGGCTCAGGCGGCGATCTGCCGTACCGGGCGAGAGCGACATTGGCGTGACGGGATAGACGCGGGAGAGAAAAGGCGGAAGGAGGCATCCGCCTCCCTCCGTGTGACTGTCATGGGAAGGGTTGCTGGCGCGCCTTTCCTCAATAACCCAGGGTGAAACGCTGGCGCAGGTGAGCCGGTGCTTGCGCCTCGTTCAGCACCCCGTCCGCCAGATCGCCGACCGTGATCCCGGCGGGCTGCTCGCCGCTGAACAGCACCTGATCCGTGCCAAGGCGGTAACCGCCGCGCTTCTCGCCGGGTTCGAGGAACACGGGCGGGGAGACGAAACGCCAGTCGAGGGTGGTTTCCCGGCGAAGGGCGGTGAGACCATCCCGGGCCGCGAGGGCCCCTTGCTTCCACTCTGCCGGGAACTCCGGGGTGTCCACCAGCTGCACGCCCGGGGCGATTTCCAGACTGCCGGCACCGCCGACCACCAGCAGCCAGCTCCCGGCGTCGTTGGCGGCGGCCACGATGGCGCTGGCCCCCTTGAGGTACTGATCGTAGATGTCCGGGGCACTCCAGCCCGGGTTGTAGGCACTGATCACCCGATCGTGCCCCTTGAGCACCCTGGCCAGTGCCTGGCTGTCCTGGGCGTCCACCGCCACGGCGGTGACTTGCGGGTGAGCGGCGACCTTGCTCACGTCACGCACGATGGCGGTGACCTGATGACCGCGGCTGACGGCCTCCTGGAGGATGGCTGAACCGACAAAACCGCTGGCACCGATGAGGGCAATCTTCATGGGAATTCTCCTTCACTGTGGGAATGGGGCTATCCTACGCCCCCGAGTGTGATTTAATAATCCAGTTAAAATTGCATTCACTTGTAAGCAGGGCTTTATAATGGATCAGCTCAGACGCTACGCCATCTTCGCCGCCGTGGTGGAGGCGGGCAGCATGACCGGCGCCGCCAAGGCCCTCGGCATGACCCCGTCCGCCGTCAGCCAGCATATCAGTCAACTGGAGAGCCAGCTCGGCCTGCCCCTGCTGCACCGCTCCACCCGCCGCCTCAGCCTGACCGAAGCGGGGGAGGTGGTGTGGCAGGGCTGCCAGTCGTTGCAGCAGACCCTGAACGACACCGAGCTGCGCCTCTCGGAGGTGCGCGACAGCCTGCTCGGAGAAGTGCGGATCACCGCGCCGGTGGGGATGGCGGGCCAGCCCCTGGCGCGGGCGCTCTCGCCGCTGCTGCAGGCTCACCCCGGCCTGGGCATCCAGATCATTGCCGACGACGAGAAGCGGGATCTCATCAAGGATCGCATCGACGTGGCGCTGCGGGTCGGCACGCTTGAAGATTCCACCCTGGTGGCGCGCAGGCTGGGTCAGACCCGGATGCTGCTGTGTGCCTCGCCCGCCTATCTGGCACGCAAGGGCACTCCACGCAGCCCGGCAGATCTGCTGGCCCACGACTGGCTGGCCTCGGACATGCTGGGGGGCGGGATACTGCTGCTGGACGAGAAGGGGGAGGCCCACAAGATCAAGCCCAAGCCCAGGGTGCTGTGCAACAACGTCTTGCCCCTGCGCCAGTTCACCCTGGCAGGGCAGGGGATTTCGCTGCAACCGGAAGGTGAAATAGAAGAAGATCTCGCCACCGGTCGGTTGCTCGTGCTGCTGCCGGGCTTTTTGGCCCCTCCCATGGAGATCCATGCCATCACCCCCCAGCGGGAGATCCCGGAGAAGGTGCGGCGGGTGATCAGCGCCCTTCGCAGCCACTTTGCCGAGCATGGCCAGAGCCGTCTACCCTGAGCGGGGCGGGATGAATAGCCAGGCGGTGCGCCGGCCTTGCGGTCGGCGCGACACCCCTGTTTAATGTGGCCCTCCCGGGCCAGAGCGCCCTCTGCTGGCGTGGTCTCAAGCGCATCATGACACCGACTTCTCCCCACCCACTCCGTGAGCCGGCACCCGAGGCGCGCGCCCACCTCACCCGCATCGAGCGAGTGCTCGACTACATCCATGCCAATCTGGATCAGCCGCTCTCCCTGGAGGCGCTGGCCCGGCAGAGCTGTTGGTCCCGCTGGCAGTTGCAACGGGTATTCCTGCATGAGACGGGTCAGACGGTGGCTCACTATGTGCGCGAGCTGAAGCTGAGCATGGCGGCGGAGGCGCTGCTCTCCACCCGGCTGCGGGTGCTGGATGTGGCGCTGGATCACGGGTTTGGCTCGGAAGTGAGTTTCAGCCGCGCCTTCAAGCAGCAATTTGGCTGCTCGCCGCTGGCGTATCGCAAGCGGGGCCTGCGGCTGGGGCTGCGCACGCCTCTGGTGCGGGCGGCGGTCCCCCGCTCTGCCTCTCCCAACCTGGTGCAGGTGCGCATAGAGAGCCTGCCGGCGTTCACCTTGTTGGGGGTCAGGGGCACGATCCGGGGGTTGTTCGATGCCTCACCGGATTTTCAGCAGACGGTGCCCGCCATCTGGCGAGCGCTGCGCGCGACGGGGGCGCTGGACCTGTCGAGGGAATGGCTGGGGGTGGTGGATGTGTCGGGGGCAGGGGAGCGGCTGCCTTACTGGGCCGGAGTGGCCACGACGGCGCCTACGCCCCCCGGCCTGTCGAGTCTCAACGTGCCGGCTCAGGAGTATGCCGTGCTCACCCACAAAGGACCCATTGCCCAGCTGGGGGAGAGCCTGCACTGGTTCATCCTGCACTGGCTGCCGGAGTCGGCATACCGGGGGCTGGACGGTTTCGAACTGGAGCGCTATGCCCCCGGCTTTGACGGCCAGCAGCCCGACGCCACCATGGAGTACTGGCTGCCCGTCGCCCCCCGTTAGGGAAGGAGGCTCACCCCGGCATGGCGCCGGGATGGCTCCGGGCGTGTGGCGCTGGCCAGGAGATCAGTGAACTGGGCCGGTGGCAGCGGCTTGGCGAAGTAGAAGCCCTGCAAGTAGTCGATGCCATAGTGGCGTGCCATCTCGACCTGCTCCTGGGTCTCCACCCCCTCGGCGACCAGAGCCAGCCCCATGCGATGGGCGAGATCCAGGATGTTTTCGACGATATGGCGGGAGGGGCCTTCCTCTTTCATTCCCTTGATAAAGCTGCGATCGATTTTGATGATGTCCACATGGAACATCTGCAGATAGCAGAGGCTGGAGTGGCCGGTGCCAAAGTCATCGATGGCGATGAGCACGCCCAGCTCGTCCAGGGCATCGAAGATGACGCGGGTCTGCTCGTCCGCATCCACCATCTCCCGCTCCGTCACCTCGAGCACCAGGCGCAGATCCTGGCACGGGAAGGCGCGAAGAAAGTCGCGGCACTCGGCGACGATGTCCTGGTTTTTGAAGTGCTGGGCGCAGACATTGACGGCGACGTGAAAGCCGGGGGGCAGCCTGTCGGCCACCCCGACCAGATAATCCCGGGTCTGGGCCATCAACTGGCGGGTCATCGGCACTATGTAGCCGCACTCCTCCGCGAGGGGAATGAAGTGGTTGGGGGCAATCATCCCTTGTGTGGGATGACGCCAGCGCATCAACACTTCACAACCGCGCAGGCGCCCCTGCCTGTCCATCACGGGTTGCAGATGGGGGATGAACTCCCGGGCCGCCATGGCTCTGACAAGCTCGCTGCGAGGGGAGCCGCTGCGCCCCCTCAGATAGAAGGTGAGCAGCCCCAGCAACAGCGCCAGCACAGGGGCAGCAAGCAGGTTCTCCTGGTTGTACGCCCAGGCAAACGCCAACACTTCCTTGTAACCGTTGAGCGCCACCAGGCGATAGGGATGAGCGGTGGGATCGCTCTGTTGCAGACGTTGTCCCCCTTCCAGCAGGCGGGCTGCGGGCAGGGTCCTGCCGTGGCCATCGAGGGCCTGGTCCCCGAGGAGGAAGAAGAGGTTGTCCTCCCCCATCACGGCCTGCAAGGCGCCGAAGATGTGGAAGCCGTCCAGCTCCACCAGCAGGGTGCGATCGCCGGATGGCTTGGTATTGTCTCAATCAGGGCTGATAAAAGGCGCTGTCCCAATTATGTGTTGGAAGGCTAATCTGGAAGTAGGTCATCACCGCGAGGACCTTCATCATGGATACGC
>NZ_JAPDBZ010000136.1:0-10973 GCF_027705505.1 Aeromonas sp. QDB56 | reverse complement strand
AACCAGCGGGGCTGACGCCCCGGCGAAATTCCCCTCCCACCTACGTCGGAGGGAGTCCCCTTTCGCATTTAAGATGGATCCAGACCCACAGCCAGCAGGAGATGAGTTACCCCGCCCTGCACGGCTTCCTGTGCGCCCGTCTGGCGGGGCCCGTAGCCCCCGACTGGCAAGATCCGCTGGCCGGCCTGCTGCCTCATGATGCGGCGCTGGACGAGAAGAGTGCCGAGGCGCTGCATCACCTGATCGCCGAGCTGGAAGCCCAGGCCGACGACGCGCAGCTGGCCCTGCCGAGCCAGTGTCGCCTCTCTACCGACAACCCGGAGCAGGTGTTTGACAAGCGCCATCCTCTGGGCCAATGGAGCTATGGCTTCAGTCAGGGGGTAGCCTGCTGGCCGGCGCCGACCGACCTGAACGATCCGGCGACCCGCTATCGCTTCAGCCTGGTGGCCGAGCTCTGCCTGTTTCGCGACAAGCCCATGGCCATGATGCTGCACCAGGCTACGGCCAGCGAGCCCCCCTTCCTCGATTTTTGCAAGCGTCAACGCCAGCAGATGAAGACGGCCCTCAACCTCCTGCTCGGCCAGGATCACTACGAGGCCGAGCCTGAAGAGAGCCCGTCCCTGGACAACGAGCAGACTCGCCAGTGGCAGCAGTGGTTCGAGCTGGCGGCAGAGAGCCGCGATCCCCTCGCTCGCCTTGGCTGGTTCGAGCGCATCATTGCCGATGCCAACCTCCTGTTCGATGAGGCATTCTGGCAAGCCCACGCGGGCCATGGCTGGCAGGTCCCCGAGGCACGCCCTCTGATCGCGGCCAGGGCCGGTCGAGCCGATTGCCTGCTGCGACTTGGGCAGCTTGGGCAGGCACGGGATGAGTACCTGGCCCTGCTCGCCCTCTGTCGCGCCGACGAGCCCGCTTGCCGCCACCCCCTCTCCACCCTCTATGCCTGGCAAGGGGAATGGGATGCCCTGCAACAACTGCTGGTGCGCTTTGATGAAGCCTCCTGCTGGCTGCTTTACAACAAGGCGTTGATGAGCTTTGTCTGCGAAGGGGAAGCGGCGGCGCGCCCTCATCTGGCGGCGGCAATGGAGGTCAATCCCCATGTGCCCGCCACTTTGCTGGGCCAGCGCCGCTTGCCCAAGCAGGAGCCTCGCCGCTGGCAGGGAGGCAGCCGTGACGAGGCGGCGCTCTACGCCTTGCAGAGTCGCGAGGCCTGGCTGACCCACAACGCCTTGATATGGCTGCGAAAGAGTGCGGGCAAGCAGGCCAGTTGAGACCCCAATTGCCGATTCGATGACAGAACACGTGCGCAAACGCACATTTTTCTGGTGACTGGTCAGACAAATGCCCCTGTGTTACGTATCATCAAGGCCAAAGTATCAAGAGAAACTGCACCCGATGCAGCCGCCACAGCAGGATGTCATATGTCGAAGATCATTGAGCTGCTCGCGCACTACCCTCCTTATCAGCTGGTTCACGCCGCTGAGATGGTGCGCGATACCTTTGAACAGTTTTATCAGCAGCGGTACCAACTCACCGTGCCCCAGTGGCGCCTGATGATGGTGCTCGGCCCCCACTACCCCATCAGCCAGAAGGAACTGGTGGAGGCGAGCGGCATGGACAAGGTACGGATCTCCCGCGAGATCCATCGTCTGGTGGAGAAAGGCATCCTGTTCACCGAGAACAGCGTGCAGGACAAGCGCATCAGCCTGGTCTCCTTCACCCCGGCGGGGCTCACCCTGTTCCAGCAGCTCAAGACGGAGGCGGGAAGCTGGCAGCACACCCTCACCGACTATCTACCGGCCGAGGCGCGTCAGAGCATTCGCCTGCACCTGCAGAGCGTCAGCGATGCCATCGAACAACTTCACCTGCTGGACAACGAGCAACCCTCATGAAGCTGAACAACTTTGCCACCATGGATGTCAACATGCTGCTGAGCCTGGTCAACATGCAGCTGCGTGATCACTACGAGGATCTCGATGATCTTTGCCGGGCGCAGGATCTCGACAAGGAGGCCCTGGTCGCCAGGCTGGCCAGCGGCGATTTCCACTATCAGGAAGATCAGAAGCAGTTCAGATAGGGATCCGGATCACAACCCGACCCATGCCGCTGGCTCCGTCGGCAAAAGCTGCTAAGGTGGTGGCTACCCGGTCCGTTGATGTTCGCAAGAGGTATGGATACATCTTGTTGTCACAGACCGCGGTTAGCCTCTTGTTCACCACCCGCAGCCAAGGATGACCCATGATGCGCCTCATTCGACCAACCAGCCTGATCACCCTCTGCACATTGCTGGTGATCAGCCTCTTCCTTCCCCAGGTCCCCACCAGCGCCGAGCAGTGGCTCACCACCCTGCTGCTGGCCTCCCTCGTGGCGGTCTTTCTGATGGTCGGCAGCGGCTGCCGCCACTTCCTGCGCGAATAACGACACCAGAGCGCGATGACTGCCCAAAAACAACAACGCAGCCCGAGGGCTGCGTTGTTGTTTCAGGATACTGTGGAGGCCCCGAGTCGCATCAGTAAGCCAGGGTTTCCAGCTGCTCCTTGGCCTGCTCGATCCCCTTGGCTTGCGCCTCCGGACCCATGCCCATGCCTTCGGCATAGATGAAGTCCACTTCGGTGATGCCGATGAAGCCCAGCACGGTACGCATGTAGGGGGTCACCAGGTCGGTGGCATTGCCCACGTGCATGCCGCCACGGGGGCTGACCACCAGGGCGCGGGTGTTCTCCACCAGGCCGACCGGACCGGTCTCGGTGTAACGGAAGGTCACGCCGGCACGGGCCACCAGATCGATCCAGTTTTTCAGCTGGGTCGGGATGTTGAAGTTGTACATGGGGGCCGCGATGATCACCAGATCGCTCGCCTTGAGCTCGGCGACCAGCTCGTCGGACTGGGCCAGCACCGCTTGCTGACGCTCGTTCAGGTTCTCGCCACCACGCAGGCCCATGGCCAGCTCGCCGTCCAGCACCGGCAGGTTCAGGGTCGCCAGATCGCGTACCTGGATGGTGTCACCCTGGCGCTCGGCCAGGTAGCCGTCGATCAGGGCGTTGGATTGGGAATACTGGCCCAGGATGCTGGACTTCAGAACGAGGATATTGGCCATGGTGAAACTCCATTTGATTGTCAATTGAACAGCCAGGCTGTCGATGGAGGTCACTATAAAGACTGGCATTAAAGCCTGATAGCGAAAATAGATGCTCAAGTCATTCAAAAAATTTGATGTCTGTGCATTTCCTCGGCAGAGAGGGGCTCATCAAACTCCGCACCCTTGGCATGACAAACGATTGCCGTTATGATCCGCCGCACTTTTTGTACGTGATCCGGATCTCATGACCTCCTCCCGCAGGCACTCCCCCTTTGCCGGCGCCGTCTGGATGATGGTGGCAGGCCTCTGCTTCGCCGCCGTCAACAGCCTGAGCCAGTATGTCAGCTTCACGCTCGGCCTCCCCTCGACCCAGGTCGCCTTTCACCAATATCTGATCGCCCTGGTCTGCCTGCTGCCCTGGCTGGTGCGCCACGGTCTGCGCCAGTCCCTGATGACGAACCAGCTGCGCCTGCACCTGCTGCGGGTCGCCCTGGCGGTGACCGGCATCCAGTTCTGGCTCTGGGCCCTGGCGGTCCCCGTCCCCATCTGGCAGGGGATCGCGCTCTTGATGTCCTCCCCCCTGTTTGCCACCCTGGGATCAGCCCTCTTTCTCAAAGAGCAGGTGAGCCGGGCCCGCATTCTCGCGACCCTGGCGGGGTTTGTGGGCGCCATGCTGATCCTGGCTCCCTGGACCGACGACTTCACCCTGGCCTCCCTGCTGCCGGTGGCGGCCGCCCTCTTCTGGGCAGGCTACTCCTTGCTGGTGCGCTATCAGGCGGCCAGCGAGTCGTCCCACACCATCGTCGTCTACCTGCTCGTCTTCAGCACCCCGTTCAACGCCATGCTGGCGATCCCTGAATGGCAGTGGCCGAGCGAAACCAAGTGGCTGCTGGTGGCCGCCTCGGGCGTACTGTCGGCACTGGCCCAGATGTCCATCGCCCGCGCCTACAGCGTGGCGGAGGCCTCCTTCGTGCAACCTTTCGATTTTGCCAAGCTGCCCATGAACGTGCTGGCCGGCTGGCTGGTATTTGGCTGGGCGCCCCCCGGTCGCTTGTGGCTGGGGGCGGCCATCATCATCGGCGCCATCACCCTGCTCACCCATCTGGAGCAGCGCGCCCACCCACCCACTTCCTGAGGTACGCCATGCGTGCCTCTTTTTTTGCTCACCCGGATCAGCCCTGCTGACCACCGACCTCAGGAGAGATCAGATGTTTGGAACCGCCACCCGCCCCACTGCGACCCGCGCCCTGCTGCTGGGATCAGGCGAACTCGGCAAGGAGGTCGCCATCGAGCTGCAGCGGCTCGGTATCGAGGTGATCGCCGCCGACCGCTATGCCAACGCCCCCGCCATGCAGGTGGCCCACCAGGCCCGCGTGCTGGACATGCTGGATGGTGCCGCCCTGCGCGCCCTGGTGGCCGAGGTCAAGCCCGACCTCATCATCCCCGAGATTGAAGCCATCGCCACCGACACCCTGGCCGCCCTCGAGCAGGAAGGGGTCAAGGTGGTGCCCAATGCCCGCGCCACCCAGCTCACCATGAACCGGGAGGGGATCCGTCGCCTCGCCGCCGAAACCCTGGGACTGCCCACCTCTGCCTACCGCTTTGCCCAGAGCAAGGAGGAGTTTGTGGCCTCCGTCGAGGCCATCGGCTTGCCCTGCGTGGTAAAACCGGTGATGAGCTCCTCCGGCAAGGGGCAGAGCCTGCTGCGCGACCTCGCCAGGCTGGATGAAAGCTGGACCTATGCCCAGGAGGGGGGCCGTGCCGGTCGTGGCAAGGTGATTGTCGAAGGCTTCGTTCCTTTCGAGTACGAGATCACCCTGCTCACGGTGCGCGCCGTCGATGGCATCCACTTCTGCGAGCCTATCGGCCATCGTCAGGAGGATGGCGACTACCGCGAATCCTGGCAGCCCCAGGCCATGAGCGAGCTGGCCCTGGCCCGCTCCAAGGAGGTGGCGGCCAAGGTGGTCGAAGCCCTTGGCGGCTACGGTCTGTTCGGGGTCGAGCTCTTCATCAGGGGTGACGAGGTGTGGTTCAGCGAAGTCTCCCCCCGCCCCCACGACACCGGCATGGTGACCCTGATCTCCCAGGATCTCTCCGAGTTCGCCCTGCACGTGCGCGCCATCCTGGGGCTGCCCGTCGGCACCATCACCCAGTACGGTCCGAGCGCCTCTGCCGTGGTGCTGCGGGAAGGCCACAGCCAGGATATCCGCTATCAGGGGATTGGCGAGGCACTGGCCCTGGTGCCGGGTGCCCAGTTGCGTCTCTTTGGCAAGCCGGAGATCGCCGGTCGTCGTCGCCTCGGGGTGGCGCTCGCCCGTGGACAGGATTGCCAGGAAGCCGTGGAGCAGGCCAAGACGGTGGCAGCCCGGGTAGAAGTACTGTTCTAGGCAATCCGCTTTACCACGCAAAAACAAACGTTTATCTGCGTGATCCGGCGCAAGGGGCAGGTGACTGCCCCTTTCCCATTGAAGCACCAGGCTTATAATCCCCCCTTCACCTATGTCAGGAGTACAAGATGTTAACTGCCGTGATCTTCGATATGGATGGTGTTCTGATCGACTCGGAACCCTTCTGGCAACGGGCACAGATGGCCGTCTTCGCCGAACTGGGCCACTTCCACACCGAGGAGGACTGCAACTCCACCATAGGGGTGCGCATCGATCAGCTGGTGGCCCACTGGTACCGGATCCGCCCCTGGAGCAGCCCCAGCCAGGAAGAGGTAGTACAGCGCATCCTGGATCAGGTGATCGCGCTCATCCTGCAAGAGGGACAGCCCAAGGCCGGGGTGCTGGAAGCCCTCGACCTCATCGAGGCCCAAGGGCTCAAGATCGGGCTCGCCACCTCCTCACCGTTTGCCATGGTCGAGGCGGTGCTCGGCAAACTCGGCATCCAGGACCGTTTCATGGCGGTCCACTCCGCCGAGGTGGAGCGCTTTGGCAAACCCCACCCGGATGTCTATATCCACGCCGCCGAGAAGCTCGGCGTCGAGCCTGTGCACTGTCTCGCCATTGAGGACAGCTTCACCGGCCTGCTGGCGGCCAAGGCAGCCTCCATGACGGCGCTGATCGTGCCGGACCCGGCGCTGGTCGGCGATCCCCGTCTGGCCATCGCCAACCACGAGTTGCGCTCTCTTGCCGAGCTGAACACAGAGATGCTGGCCGGCTGGGTCAAGTAGGCAACACCCTGGCGGACTGACCTCCTGCCTCGCTTGAGCCCGCTCATAAACGTGCGCTTGCTCGCGGTTGCGCCGCCTTGTGGCGACTAGAATCAGCAGGAGCACAGAGACGGCCCACGGGCCCGAGGAGGTCACCATGATCGAGTACACCAGCAAGCGTATCGTCTGCCCCCACTGCGGCCACCACACCCGGGTCGAGCTGGATGCCAGCCAGGGGGATCAGGAGTTCTACGAAGATTGCATGGCCTGCTGCAACCCCATCCACCTGCGGCTGCACCGGGATGAAGCCCGCGACTGCCTGCAACTCTTCGTGGATGCCGACGACGAGCAGCTGTTCTGAATTCCCCTGTCCAGACACAGATAAAAACAAACGGGACCCTGTGGGTCCCGTTTGTTCTGGTGCCATCGTCAGGCTGGATCACGCCTCCCTCAAGCACGCCGCCTTCGCCGACGTCATGGTCGGAACAAACTCCACCACCTGATAATCGGCCGCCTCTGCCTGCTTGAAGGGATCCTCTGCCAGCATCGCCTCCAAGGCGTCTCGGCTCACGCCCTGCGCCAGTATGACGCCCCCGACTCGGGGTACCCGACGCCCGGACGCCAGAAAATGGCCTGCGGCATATTGCCGCTCCAGCCACGCAATGTGGGCCGGGATCAGGGCATCGATCTCCGCCAGCGGTTTCACATAGGTCAATGTCACGACAAACATAGAGAAGTCTCCAAGGCTCTGGGGCGGCGCCTCTTCCACAAGAGGGCGCCTTTCCCGTGATGCCGCCCTCCTCTTCGAACCCTGGGGGCAGCGCTCAGGTGGTTACTGGCGCGCCGCCAGCACCCGCTCCACCGTGTCGACGATGGCCTGGGTCTGGGGGTCTATCTCGATGTTGGTCCGCCAGCCGGCCTTGACCCAGCCCAGGTTGGTCCGGGCCAGGGTCTCGGGGATCAGGTTGACGCAGAACTCGCTGGCGCGCACCTCGCCCACGGTGAGGCTGATGCCGTCGATGCCGATGTAGCCCTTGGTCAGCACGTACTTCATAAGCGCAGGATCGAGGCGATACCACACCTGGCGGTTGTTGGGGGTGTCGATGACCGAGGTCACCTCGGCCGTCCCCATGATATGGCCGGACATGGCATGGCCGCCAATCTCGTCCCCAAAGCGGGCGGCCCGCTCCACGTTGACCTTGTCACCCACCACCAGTTGCCCAAGGTTGGTGAGGCGCAGAGTCTCCTGCATCAGATCGAAGCTGACCAGATCCCCCTCCACCCGGGTGACGGTCAGGCAGCAGCCGTTGTGGGCCACCGAGGCCCCCAGGGCCAGCCCCTCGCCCCAGGCCGGGCTCGGCATGCGGATCACGTGGGTGCGAAAATTGGGCAGTGAATCGATGGCCACCAGTTCGGCGGTCCCTTGTACGATGCCGGTGAACATGAGTCTCTCCAGGCTGTGAAAATTGTCGGCAGGTTACCCCCGGCCACCTTGCAAGACAAGGGTGCCGGCTGACAAGGAGAAGCGCGATCGCTATAGTGACCCCAATCAATCCAGACTGAACGAGGAAACAAAAATGCAGGTATATCAATGCTGTGAAGCCATTCGCATCGCCTACAACCAGATTGGCTCCGGTGAGCAGGGTTATGTGCCCCAGGCCATTGCCGCCAGCATACGGGCGCTCAACGCCGTGGCCTCCGACGAGCGGGTACCGGCGGATCTGCGCGAGCAGGCGGCCTATGCCGCGGCCAACCTGCTGATCAGCGATCACGAAGACGCCTGATCCCGGCTACAAATCTGCCGCCGACCTTCCCCGTTGGCGGTTTTTCAGGCTAGAATGACACCCCCGCATCTTGTCTCCTCAGGACGAGGAGGCAAAAGCCCATCTCTCTTGCCCGCTCTTTCTCTTTTATCTGATCCACTCGGAGGTGTCAGTGCAACGTTATTGGTCCGAGGCGAAGCAGCTCGTTCGTCTAGCCAGCCCCATTCTGGTCGCCCAGGTGGCCCAGATCGCCATGAACTTCGTCGATACCGTGATGGCGGGACAGGTGAGCGCCGTGGATCTTGCCGCCGTGTCGGTGGCGTCCAGCTTCTGGTTGCCGATCATCTTGCTGGTGCAGGGCATCATCATGGCCCTCACCCCCATCGTTTCCCAGCTCAACGGCGCTCGCAAGCAGGACGAGGTGCGCCCCGCCGTGCACCAGGGCTTCTGGCTCGCCCTCATCGTCACGCCCATCGCCATGGTGGCACTCTACTTCAGCCCCCTGGCACTGCAGTTCATGGACGTGGATCCCGTCATGGCGGCCAAGACTGCCGGCTACCTGCACGCCATCCTGTGGGGCCTGCCCGCCTTCGTGATGTTCCAGGTGCTGCGCAACTTCAGTGAGGGGCTCTCCCACACCATGCCGACCATGGTGATCGGGTTCGTGGGGCTCGCGGTCAACATCCCCGCCAACTACATCTTCATTCACGGCCACTTCGGCATGCCGAAACTCGGCGGCGTCGGCTGCGGCGTAGCCACTGCCATCGTGCTCTGGGCCATGCTGCTGGCGATGATCGTCTATGTGAAGTGCTCTGCCCACTTCAAGCGCATCAACCTGTTCGCCCAGCTGGCACGCCCCAACGGCAGCCGGATCTGGCGCCTGTTTCGCCTGGGGTTTCCCATCGCCATGGCCATCTTCTGCGAGGTGACCCTGTTTACCGTGGTGGCCCTGATGCTGGCCCCCTTCGGTGCGGAGACGGTGGCGAGTCACCAGATTGCGCTCAACTTCTCCAGCCTGGTCTTCATGCTGCCCCTCTCCATCGGTGTCGGCGTGACCATCCGGGTCGGTCACAACATAGGGGAAGGTCAACCGGATCAGGCCAGGGTCGCCGCCCGCACCGGCCTGATGCTGGGCATGGGCGTCGCCGCCGCGACCGCCGCCCTCACCGTGCTGCTGCGCGACCCCATCGCGGGGATCTACACCGACGACCTGCAGGTGATCGGCCTCGCCGCCACCCTGCTCTTCTTCGCCGCCATCTACCAGATCTCCGATTCGGTACAGGTGGTGGCCGCGGCGGCCCTGCGCGGTTACAAGGATACCCAGGCCATCTTCTACGTCACCATCGTCGCCTATTGGGGGCTGGGTCTGCCCACCGGCATGATCCTGGGGCTGACCGACTGGGTGGTACCGCGCATGGGCCCGCAGGGCTTCTGGATAGGCTTCATCGTCGGTCTCACCTCCGCCGCCCTGATGCTGGGCGCGCGGCTGCGCGTCATCTACGGCCGCTTCGCCAGCCCCGCGGCCTGCACAGCCCTCTCCCGGGCGCAATAGGGCGCGGCCAGGGGCACGGGGAGCCGCACTTTTGGGGCGGCTCGCCTGTAAAATCAACAGGCTGCACAAGAACTGGGCAAACAGTCTCCTTTGTGCAAGTCCCTTGTTGACAGCCTTGGGGGCCATGGGTAGTATGCCGACCACGCCAGCAGTGCTGGCGGGATAAAACGGGTTTTCAACCCGGTTTATGAAGTGGGTTTATAGCTCAGTTGGTTAGAGCACTACCTTGACATGGTAGGGGTCGTTGGTTCGAATCCAATTAAACCCACCACTTTTCGTGATGCGTCCTTAGCTCAGCTGGTTAGAGCACCACCTTGACATGGTGGGGGTCGGTGGTTCGAGTCCACTAGGACGCACCATGATTGATGATTAGATTTTCGAATACGATGCGTCCTTAGCTCAGCTGGTTAGAGCATCACCTTGACATGGTGGGGGTCGGTGGTTCGAGTCCACTAGGACGCACCATTCGAAAACAGTACATCAATAGAAACAATATCTTGCGTCCTTAGCTCAGCTGGTTAGAGCACCACCTTGACATGGTGGGGGTCGGTGGTTCGAGTCCACTAGGACGCACCAAATTCACAAAAATCCCCCTTTCGAGCGGGATTTTTTGCTTTGTGTCGCATTAGTTTTTTCGATTCAAAAATCAGGCGTCATCCGACACTATTTTTTGCCTCGTGCCTAGAAAAGGCACTTCCGTGCCCAATGTCATAGGCACCGCCTGATCTCATCAAACCCAAGCCAGACCCCTATCCTATCGGGCGCAGCCCCAAAATCGTTGCTCATTGGTGGCCATTCTTTATCTCGTGCCTAACAAATTTGATCCCGTGCCCAATTCACTAGGCACAATGAAGTGTTGCAGTGCAGCTTGATGGCCCCTACCCCATAACATCAAGCGAACGAGAAGAGTCAGCAGGCCCTACGCCTGCAGGATGCTTTTAGCGGTATCCATGCGGTACTTCTGTTTGGCGATTTACAAGATCCCCTGAATCCATCAAAGCATAGCTACTAGGCCGTGTATCCATGGCGGAGCGAGGGTGGCTATAACGGATTAATTGCAACACAGAGAAAAACCGCAGGCTATCCAGTAAAAATACCGAAATATCAATTAATTAAGGAGAGCACCAGACCTGATATCATGCCTTTGACGTGGTTCAAAGAGATTGATTCGATGGGGAAAAAACGACGACATCGTCATAGGTCGCCAGTCATTTACACGACTACAACATGGCGTCCAAGACATGCTGCTCGCTCACTCAATCAGATAATAAAAGTGGTGGCAAAAATTCATCATACTTGGCAACGTCATGTCCACGTTGATGAGGAAGAGTATGATGAGGCTGCTTTTTTTGTAACGGTTCACCCAGACCAGTTGACAGGTAAAAAATGAGACGATCGTCCGGTGATCCACTATTGCCTCTTGCG
>NZ_JAPDBZ010000135.1:0-10986 GCF_027705505.1 Aeromonas sp. QDB56 | reverse complement strand
TGTACGACAACAGGTCAACTGAGCGAAATCGGCGCCTGAGAGACTGCTGTCCTGCTTTGGAATTGTGCAACAAGGCCCATCCAGACATTTCGCGCCGCCAAGCAGGATCTGAACAAGCTCTACCAGAGCCACCCCGTCACCTTCTACTGCGGTTGCAACATCAAGTTCAGCGGCAAGAAGATGGCCCCCGACTGGGAGAGCTGCGGCTACCTGCCGCGCAAGCAGGCCGAGCGGGCCTCCCGCATCGAATGGGAGCACGTGGTGCCCGCCTGGGAGTTCGGCCACCAGCTCCAGTGCTGGCAGGACGGGGGTCGCAAGAATTGCGGCAAGAGCGACGAGTTCAACAGGATGGAGGGAGACATGCACAACCTCTTCCCCGCCATCGGCGAGGTGAACGGTGATCGGGCGAACTTCCGCTTCAGCGACTGGAACGGCAAACCGAACCAGTACGGCAAGTGCCAGATGCTGGTGGACTTCAAGGAGCGCCAGGTGCAGCCGCCCAAGGGGCCGGTGCGTGGCCAGATCGCCCGCGCCTACCTCTACATGAGCCAGCAGTACGGACTGCGTCTGGCGGCCCAGCAGCGCAAGCTTTACGAAGCCTGGGACAGGCAGTATCCGGCTGATCGCTGGGAGTGCGAGCGCAACCGCCGTATCGGCAAGCTGCAGGGCAATACCAATCCCTTCATTGAAAAGCAGTGCCAATAACCCCATTTGACCAGGGAGGGGGAGCGTCCCCCTCCTCCTGAATCCCTTCACTCTCTGTCTCGCGAGCCTTGCTCGCCGCCGTGCAGTAGGGTATTGAAGGGTTTCCAAGCAAGAGACTGACTATCAGCCATGCGCATTCCACGTATCTATGAACCGGCCAGCCTGCAGGTGGGCCAGACCCTCGCCCTGTCGGAAGACGGTGCCAATCACATCGGCCGCGTGCTGCGCATGCAGCCGGGCCAGCAGCTCGAGCTGTTCAACGGCGACGGCCACCAGTACCCCGCCACCATCACCAGTGTGGGCAAGAAGTCCGTTGAGGTGACCATCGACAGTTGCGAGACCCGCTCGGTGGAGTCACCGCTGGCCATCCACCTGGGTCAGGTGATCAGCCGCGGCGACAAGATGGACTTCACCATCCAGAAATCCGTGGAGCTCGGCGTCACCTGCATCACGCCCCTCTTCTCCGAGCGCTGCGGCGTCAAGCTGCCCGCCGATCGGCTGGAGAAAAAGCGCGAGCAGTGGCAGAAGGTGGTGATCAGTGCCTGCGAGCAGTGCGGTCGCAATACCGTGCCCGAGGTGCGCATGCCGATGGAGCTGGACGCCTGGCTGGCGGAAGAGACCCAGGAGCTCAAGCTCAACCTGCACCCGCGCGCCCCTTACAGCATCAACACCCTGCCCATCCCCGAGCACGGCGTGCGCCTGCTGATCGGCCCGGAAGGGGGCTTGTCCAGCGACGAGATCGCCCGTACCGTGCAGGAAGATTTCAAGGAGATGCTGCTGGGGCCGCGGGTGCTGCGCACCGAAACCGCCGCCCTGACGGCGATTACTGCGCTTCAGTGCCGCTTTGGCGATCTGGCCTGACAGCCGACCCCACCCCGGCCCTCCCCTTCGAAGGGGAGGGAGCAACAGGCACCTCCCCCTTGTGAAGGGGGAGGCAGGGAGGGGGTCATCACATCCAATCGAGCCACCAGAAGGAATCTCGGATGACCATCAAACTCGGCATCGTGATGGACCCCATCTCGGCCATCAACATCAAGAAGGACTCCAGCTTCGCCATGCTCGAAGAGGCGCAAAAGCGCGGCTACGAGCTGTTCTATCTGGAGATGAAGGATCTCTACATGGAGGCCGGTCGCGCCTTCGGTACCATGCGCCCGCTCACCGTCAAATATGACTATGCCGACTGGTACACGCTGGGCGAGGTGGTGGATCAGCCGCTCTCCAGCCTGGATGTGATCCTGATGCGCAAGGATCCCCCCTTCGACACCGAGTTCATCTACGCCACCTACATGCTGGAACGGGCCGAGGATGAGGGTTGCCTCATCGTCAACAAGCCCCAGAGCCTGCGCGACGCCAACGAGAAGCTTTACACCGCCTGGTTTGCCGAGCACACCCCGACCACGCTCGTCACTCGCAGAGCAGACAAGCTGCGTGCCTTCCACGCCCAGCACAAGGACGTCATCCTCAAACCGCTGGACGGCATGGGCGGCGCCTCCATCTTCCGCATGAAGGAGGATGACGCCAACGTCGGTGTCATCATCGAGACATTAACCTCTCACGGCAGCCAGTACTGCATGGCGCAGACCTATCTGCCCGCCATCAAGGATGGCGACAAGCGGGTGCTGGTGGTGGATGGCGAGCCGGTACCTTACTGCCTGGCCCGCATTCCGGCCCAGGGTGAGACCCGTGGCAACCTGGCGGCCGGCGGCCGTGGTGAGGCGCGCCCTTTGAGTGAAGCGGACTGGGCCATCGCCCGCGCGGTAGGCCCGACCCTGAAAGAGAAGGGGCTCATCTTCGTCGGCCTCGACATCATCGGCGATCGCCTGACCGAGATTAACGTCACCAGCCCGACCTGCATCCGCGAGATTGAGGCGGCCTTCGACGTCTCCATTACCGGCATGCTGATGAACGCCATCGAGCGCCGACTGGGCCGCTGACCCCTTCGTTGCTGCGGCGAGGACACACACACACAAGGGGCCGTGAGGGCCCCTTTGACTACCGCCCTCCTGCCGGCAAAAAGCGGTTTTGCCCGCCGCCATCAACTGCCATAATCACCCCAAATACCTTTGCACGCTTAGAGATACATACGCTCCATGCAAACACTGCAAAATCACTTTCTGCTCGCCATGCCGAGCCTCACGGACGCCTATTTCCAGCGCTCCCTGGTCTATCTGTGCGAACACAGCAGCGAAGGCGCCATGGGACTGGTGGTCAACATTCCGGTCGACATGTCCCTGGACGCCATGCTGACCAAGCTCAACCTCAATCCCCCCGCCACCGCCGAGATGAAACAGCCGGTGTTGCAGGGGGGCCCGGTGCACGGGGATCGCGGCTTCGTGCTGCACAGCTTCCGCCCGGGGTTCAACTCCACCCTGCAGGTGAGCGACGAGATGATGGTCACCACCTCCAAGGACATTCTGGAGACCCTGGGCACCGACGAGGCGCCGGACCACTGGCTGGTGGCGCTCGGTTACGCCGGCTGGAGTGCAGGCCAGCTCGAGCAGGAGCTGGTGGATGGCGCCTGGTTGGTGATCCCCCCCAATCCCAAGCTGGTCTTCGATACCCCCATCCACCTGCGCTGGCAGCAAGCCGCAGCGAGCATTGGGGTCAACCCCCTGCACCTCTCCAGCCAGGTGGGCCATAGCTGACACCCCGGCCCTCCCCCACGAGCAGGGGGAGGCAGGGAGGAGGCTTCCCCCTTCATTTATCCATCCATTTCGAGGAGACCCCATGTCATCACGCAGCATCATGGGCTTTGACTACGGCACCAAGAGCATCGGTGTCGCCATCGGCCAGGAGCTCACGGGCAGCGCCCGCCCCCTTCGCTCCCTCAAGGCGAACGACGGCATCCCCAACTGGGACGAGATAGAGAAGCTGATCAAGGAGTGGCAACCGGATCTGCTGATCGTCGGTCTGCCGCTCAACATGGATGGCACGGAGCAAGAGATCACGGTGCGGGCCCGCAAATTCGGCAATCGCCTGCATGGCCGTTTCGGCAAGCCGGTGGAATTCAAGGATGAGCGACTCACCACCACGGATGCCCGCGCCCGCCTGTTTGAACGTGGCGGCTACAAGGCGCTGGACAAGGGGAGCGTGGACGGCGTCTCCGCCCAGCTCATCGTCGAAGCCTGGATGGAAGAGCAGTACGACTAAACCGGGGTGCCTCCTCCCCCTTGCTTCTCTTTCGCCGCCCCGCTCTCCATGGGCCCGCCCCAGGCAAAACGCGTCATCCCCGCCGCGGCCAGGCCATAGAGCCGCCGGATCTCCCCCCGCAACCACATCACCTTGGCATCCTGATTGTGGCGCTTGTGCCACAGCAGGATGAAGGCGATCTCCAGCTGGGCATAGAGAGACTCTTCCAGCGGCAACGGCATGGGGATGAGGTCGGGGTGATGTCTGGCGGCATAGTCCGCGCAATATGAAGGCACCACGGCGATCAGCTCGTGGCTCTTTTGGGCGGCGATATGCAGCGCCTGCTCGAAGCTCGCCACCATGATGGGCACCTGCCGCCTGTGGCCTTCGTCCTCCAGCAGATCGTCCAGTGCCCAGCTGTCGCTGGCCTCCCACACCACGCTCACCTGGGGGCAGGCCAGAAAGCGGGTCAGCGACCACGTCTGCCCGAGCAAGGGGTGATCCTTGCGCAGGAACACCACGGGACGATCGCAGAACAGCACCTCATGATCGATGTAATAGGGCAGCCGGTTGACCCTGGCATGGGAGCGGCCGTGGGTCTCCCGGGCGCAGAAGCCGAGGTCCGCCTCCCCGTTGACGATGTCGTTGAGGGAGTGGTGATCCCAGCCCAGCATCCTGACCACGGAATGGGGGTACTTCTGGTAGATGGTCGTGGGCAGCTCGCTCAGGAAGCTGATGCCGAAGGGGGACTCCATCACCAGACTGAAGCGGGCCCCCTCGGGGATCGCCTCGCGGTTGAGGGTGCTGATGCTCTCGGTGAGCTGGAACCAGGTCTTGAGCTCCTCTGCTAGGGTCAGGGAGAGGTTGGTCGGCTGCAAGCCCTGGCGCACGCGCACGAAGAGGGGGTCCCCGAACCAGTCCCGCAGCTTGCCGAGCGCCTTGCTCACCGCCGACGGGGTGACACACAGCTTCTTGGCCGTCCCCGCCACGCTGCGCTCCTGCATCAGGTGCCTGAAGACCACCAGCAGGTTCAAATCGAGTTCACCCAGATTGCGCATCGTTTCTCTCCTATCCCCGAGCCCGGACTCGCCGGATCGCACGCCATGGTAGCAGCACCTTGACCACCAGGTAACCGATCAGCGCCAGCAGGAGTGCCAGGATCAGCATCCAGAGCGCAGGCATCCCCAGATGGCCCATCCCCCAGATGAAGAGCCCGGACAACCCTATCTGCATGATGCAGAGCAGGGCACTGGCCGATGCCACCTGATCCCCGCACACATCCAGCGCCTCCCCCATCGCCACCCCGAACCCGCAGGAAAAACCGATGCAGACCAGGGCACACCCTGCCAGCAGCCAGGACAGGCCGCCTTCGGGCCCGCTGCTGCACAACAGGGCGAGCAAAGCCAGCAGGTAGGCGAGATGGGAGAGCGCCAGCACCCTTGCCTTGCCGAGCCAGCGCAGCAGCAAGGGGGTCAGGAAGGAAGCGGACATGCTCACCCCGGCCATCGCCATCATCAGCCGGGTGTACTGCTCGGGAGGCAGGCCGAACGTGGTCATCAGGACGAAGGGCGAGACGCTCACATAGACCAGGATGGCGGCCACGCTGGCGCTGGTCAGCAAGGCGCGCTGCATGAAGGGGGCCGTGCCCAGCAGGGCCAGCGGCGATGCCCCCGCAGGCTGGCGGGCGGGGCGGGTCTCCTTGAGCAGTCGCAGGTTGACCAGGGCACTGATGGCGGCCACCAGCGCCATGCCCACGAAGATGCCGCGCCACTCGAAGTGCGACAGGATGAGATAACCGAGTACGGGAGCCAGCACCGGAATGACGCAGATCACGCCGTTGATGAGGGAGAGAGCCATCGCGAGGCGCGCCTGGCTCAGCACATCCCGCAGCACGGTGAAGGTCATGATGTAGAGCGCTCCAGCGCCCACCCCTTGCCAGAAACGCCCCAGATAAAACTGGGCGATGCCGGTCGCCTCCGCCGCCACCAGGGAGGCGACCACGAAGATGAGGGCGCCCCCCAGTACCACGGGGCGCCTGCCATGGCGATCCGCCAGCATGCCCCCCGGCAGCACGGTAGCCGCCATGCCCAGCAGATAGATGGAAAAAGCGGTGTGGATCTGCGCCTCGCTCCCCTGCAGGGTTTGCGCAATGCGGGGGACGGCCACCAGATAGAGATCGATCCCGAGGGGATAGAGGATGATCATCAGAAAAGTACACAGCAGAAACATACCCATGAAGGCTCCATAGCAGCAGGTTTCACCATCACAGGTGCGCTGTCAGCGAGATTGACAACTCAATCCTGCAAAAGCAGAGGAAGATGCCGGGCACTATAGAGCAGGCGGCCTGCCGGGGCCTAGTGACGAGATGGCACTCGGTGGATGCCAATCCGGACATCTCCCGCAGGAGAGGTCCGGATTGGCATGCTCATCGACCCGCCCCCTGCCAGGTCGCCCTTGAGGGGTCGGGTCCGAGGTAACGGGCACGCCGCGATGCGGCGTGCCCTCAAGGCTCAGCGAAGGCGCTCCATTACCTGGCCAGTTGCGTCAGGATGGCGTGGGCCGCCTTGATGCGCGCCTCGTTGGGGTAGTTGCGATTGGCCAGCATAACGACGCCGATCCCTTTGGCCGGCACGAAGGCCACATAGGCCCCGAAGCCGTTGGTCGAGCCGGTCTTGTTGAAGAGCACAGGGTGCCCTGTTGCAGCGGGCGCGGGCGCCGCCGGGTTGGCATTGTAAATCATCGCCGGGGAGTTGCCCGCCAGCAGCGTCTGCTCGCTGACGGGATAGGGGTAACGCTCCCAGCCCAGTCCCTGGGTCATCTCCCCCACCGCATACTGGCCCTGGTGAGTCAGATCGATGGCCTGCTGCATGGCCGCATTATCCACCCCGCTGATGTTGGCCTTCACAAAGCGCAGCAGATCCGCCGAGCTGGTCTTGATGCCGTAGGCCTCGTCCGCCAGCATGCCGGGAGTGACGCGGATGGGCTTGTCCTCCTTCGAGTAGCCGTAGGCGTAGTGCCCCATGGCCTGCTCGGGCACATTGAGGTAGGTATGGTACAGGCCAAGCCCCGGCAGGATCGTCTGCTCCATCAGGCGATCGAACGGCTGCTTCATGCTGCTCGCCGCCAGATAGCCAAAGAGCCCGATGCTGGGGTTGGCGTACTGGCGATGGGAACCCGGCGAGTAGGCTGGGGTCCACTGGCGGTAGTAGGCCTGCATCTTCTCGAGCGAATCCACCTCCTCGGGGAATTGCAGCGGCAAGCCGCCCGCGCTGTAGGTAGCCAGCTCCCCCATGGTGATGTTGTCAAAGGCGGATCCCTTGAGCCAGGGGGCGAACAGACTCGCCTTGTCATCGAGCTCGAAGCCCCCCTGCACCACGGCGTAGGCCCCCAGCGTCGCGGTCAGGGTCTTGCTCACGGAACCTATCTCGAACAGGGTCTGCTCGCTGACACCGACTGCGCGCTCCCGATCGGCCACACCGTAGTTGAAATAGTGGGCCTTGCCATCCTTGAGCACGGCCACCGCCATGCCCGGGATCCTGTGCTCCTTGAGCAGCGGCCGGATGCTGGCATCCACCACGGGGCGCAGGGGATCGGTCGCCGCCTTGTCACCGGCATGAGCCAGACCGGCCCACATCAGGGTGGCCAGAGCGCCCCACAGGATGGATTGTCGTTGTTGCATTGCATGTCTCCTGACTGTCGTTAGCAAGGTATCGCCATGGCGGCGAGTGATGAACCCAGCATAGTCCCGCGAGGTGTGCTGCCGATGAGGCTCTGTGAAGTCAGTGTGAAGCCGCCCCCTCTTTTTACCCATGAAAAAGGGGAGCCATGGCTCCCCTTCAATCACCTTGCAACGCAGGCTTATTTCTTGCCCGGGTTGTCCCAGATCCCCTCTTCCAGCTGGCTACGCAGCTCGGGGTATTTGTTGGCATCGAAGGTCGGCACGCGGCCCACCTTGAGCTGGTCGTTGTAGTCCTTGGCCAGCTTGATGGCGACGCCGGAGAGCAGCAGGATGGCCACCAGGTTGACGATGGCCATCAGCCCCATGGAGACATCCGCCAGAGCCCACACGGTCGGCAGTTCGCCCACGGAGCCGAACATCACCATGCCCAGCACGAACATCCGGAACAGCATCAGGCCGCCCTTGTGGTTGTGCTCGAGGAACACCAGGTTGGTCTCCGCATAGGAGTAGTTCGCCACGATGGAGGTGAAGGCGAAGAAGAAGATGGCCGCTGCGATGAAGATGTTGCCACCGCCGCCCACCTGGGAGGAGAGCGCGCGCTGGGTCAGCTCGACACCGGTCACGCCGGAACCCGGCTCGAACTGGCCGGACATCAGGATGATGGCGGCAGTACAGGTACAGATGACGATGGTATCGAGGAAGACCCCCAGCATCTGCACATAACCCTGGGAGGCCGGGTGCGGCGGATAGGGGGTGGCGGTGGCGGCAGCGTTGGGGGCAGAGCCCATGCCCGCCTCGTTGGAGAAGAGGCCGCGCTTGATGCCGTTGATCATCGCCTGGGAGATGGCATAGCCCATGGCGCCGGAACCCGCCTGCTCGATGCCGAAGGCAGACTTGATGATCAGGGCCAGCACGCCGGGCAGCTCGCTGATGTTCATGGCCACCACGAACAGCGCCATCAGGATGTAGGCGAGCGCCATGAAGGGCACCACCAGCTCGGCGAAACGGGCGATGCCGCGGATGCCGCCGAAGATGATGAGGCCGGACAGCACCACCAGGGCCAGACCGCTCACCCAGTCAGGGATGCCGAAGGCGACGTTCATGGCCAGGCTGATAGAGTTGGCCTGCACCGCGTTGAACACCAGACCGAAGGCCAGCAGCAGGCAGAGGGAGAAGACCACCCCCATCCAGCGCATGCCGAGGCCGCGTTCCATGTAGTAGGCGGGACCGCCCCGGTAGTTGCCATCCTCATCCTTGACCTTGTAGAGCTGGGCCAGGGTGCTCTCCACGAAGGCGGTGGCCATGCCGATGAAGGCGATCAGCCACATCCAGAAGACGGCGCCAGGGCCACCCAGATAGATGGCGACGGCCACACCGGCCAGATTGCCCGTCCCGACGCGTGCCGCCAGGCTGGTACACAGAGCCTGGAAGGAGGAGATGCCGGCGCTGTCGGATTTGCGACTGTTGCGCAGGACCGAGAACATGTGGCCGAAGTGGCGGATCTGGATAAAGCCCAGGCGGAAGGTAAAGAAGATACCGACCCCGATCAGCAGGTAAATGAGCACGGCTCCCCACATCAGGTCGTTAATCATTGCAATCAAGGTGTCCATAATTCTCTCGTTGTTATCACATCCATGGCCAGTCTGCGCTGACCGCTCTCTGTCAATTTCCGAACCAGCATTGCGCCGAAGGGGCGGAATCTAGCATAGGGAGGGAATTCAGAATAGTGACAGGGCTCACTGGGGAGACAAAAAACGAGCAATCTGATGCAAAAAAGCTTCATTTAGCACGCAATAAATCAACAAAAATTGATGCGCTACCCAGCGCCCTTACAAATTAGAGCTAATAGAGAACCATTTTACAACTCATCCCATGGGGGTAAAAACCGCTGAGTGAAACGACATCAGGGAGACAAGCGTTTGCCTCTCATGCCCCATCGGCAAGGGGTTGTAACGCAAAACGTTTTACACGTAATTAAATTTCAAGTAGCTGACAGAACTATTTATGTGACCTCCCGCACAAATTCATGAATCCACCAAAATAATTGCGCTTTTCCATGTCGGAGCCAGCCGCCACACCATGAATAAAACTCGTTTTTTATCAAACACTTTCACTCGACAGCCGGTACCGCTTTCACCACCTGGCTGATTCGCATACAAGCCCCCCTATTGCAGGATGCGCCACATCCGTATTAATTAGGCAGGCAATGACGATGGGGCCTGCCCATCGCCCCTTTCTGAGCCTGAGCCGCCGGGATTTTGTAATTTAATTTCAGAACTGCCGTCTCATGCCCGCCACCCTGGGATTGCTCCCTCATAAAGAGATGATATTTGCCATGGCCGATAAATTGACCCAGCTGAAAGCCCTGACCACAGTGGTTGCCGATACCGGCGACATCGAAGCCATCAAGCGCTACCAGCCCATCGATGCCACCACCAACCCCTCTCTGGTACTCAAGGCCTCCGAGATCCCCGAGTACGCAGCCCTGATCCAGGACGCCATTGCCTGGGCCAAATCCCAGAGCCAGGACAAGGCACAGCAAATCATCGACGCAGGCGACAAGCTGGCGGTCAACATCGGCCTCGAAGTGCTGAAAATCGTCCCGGGTCGCATCTCCACCGAAGTGGACGCCCGCCTCTCCTTCGACACCGACGCCAGCATCGCCAAGGCCCGCAAGCTGATCCGCCTCTACAACGAAGCCGGCATCAGCAATGATCGCATCCTGATCAAGCTGGCCTCCACCTGGGAAGGGATCCGTGCCGCCGAGGTGCTGGAGAAAGAGGGTATCCAGTGCAACCTGACCCTGCTGTTCTCCTTCGCCCAGGCTCGTGCCTGTGCCGAAGCCGGCGCCTTCCTCATCTCCCCCTTCGTGGGCCGCATCCTCGACTGGTACAAGGCCAAGAACGGCCGTGACTACACCGCCAGTGAAGATCCGGGCGTGGTCTCCGTCACCGCCATCTACAACTACTACAAGCAGCACGACTACCCGACCGTGGTCATGGGCGCGAGCTTCCGCAACACCGGCGAAATCCTGGAACTGGCCGGCTGCGACCGCCTGACCATTGGCCCCGCTTTGCTGGAAGAGCTGAGCAAGGCTGAAGGCACCGTGGTGCGCAAGCTGGACTACACCGGCGAGCGCACAGCCAAACCGGCCCCGATGACCGAAGCCGAATTCCGCTGGGAGCTGAACCAGGACGCCATGGCCGTCGAGAAACTGGGGGAAGGCATCCGCCTGTTCGCCATCGACCAGGGCAAGCTGGAAACCATGCTGGCAAGCCACCTGTAAGGCCGCTCGCCACACGGCTCTCACAGAGCGAAGTGGCGCCGCAAAAACCGGGCTCCCGCAAGGGCAGCCCGGTTTTTTTGTGCCTGTTTCCGGTTGTCACAACTTCGTCATAATACCAATCGGATTAAACATTAGGTCAGTTTTATCCAATCTCGGCTACAAAGTGACATCACCCGCTCCACATCGG
>NZ_JAPDBZ010000134.1:0-11029 GCF_027705505.1 Aeromonas sp. QDB56 | reverse complement strand
CCGATGTGGAGCGGGTGATGTCACTTTGTAGCCGAGATTGGATAAAACTGACCTAATGTTTAATCCGATTGGTATGATTTTCCTGTCGCTCAATAGAGCAGGCTGTAGAGCTTGCGACGATAACTCTGCGCCGCCGGGTGTGCGCCCATGGTTGCCAGCACATCGAGATAGATCTTCTTGGCATCGCCAAAGGCGAGATCACGTTTGAGGATGGTGAACAACAGAGCCAACGCCTCCTCCTGTCTACCAACCTGGCTGTAGAGCACCGCCAGCTCCTGAGCGAGGGCATGGTCATCAGACTGTTCAGCGTGGCGCAGCTCCAGGGCGCGCAGCTCAGGACTGTCGCTGGCCTGCAGCGCCAGCGAGAGGCGGGAGCTCAGGGTCTGGTAATGGTCATCCTGTGCCACCATGGGGATGGTCGAAAGCAGGCTCTGCGCCTCGTCAAGGAGATTGAGATCCAGCGCGGCCTGTATCAGCCAGAGCGTGATGTCGTGACGCTCGGGGGCGAGGCGATGGGCCTGGCCAAGATGGGTGTGCGCCACATCGGCTTGCCCGTTCTCCAGCGCCTGCTTTGCCTGATCGAGCAGCAACTCCTCCTCTTTGGGGGCAAAGGCGGCGAAATACTGGCGCAATGTGGCTTCATCCTGCGGCCCTTCCAGAATGGCCTGTTCATCCGGGCGCCCCTGATGGAACAGCACCAGCGCGGGCAGTGCGCGCAGGGCAAGCTGGCTGGCCAGAGGCTGCAACTGGGGGTCGTTCATGTCGACTTTGGCAAGGGTCACCGCCGCATTGGCCGGGCCGACCAGCGCTTCCACCTGCGGGGTCATGGCCTGGCACTCCGGCATCTGGGGGGCGTGGAAATAGATGACGACCGGCTTTTTCATGGACGCATCGAGCAATTCTGCGTGGAAGTTCTGGGGAGTGATGTCGACGATCATGAGGCTGACTCTCGAAAAATGGTGTGGATCAACATGGGGTCCAGCGGGGTGGAATTCAAGCGTGCGTCCAGCAGATGGGCATCGACCCGGCGGGCCGGGGCAGCCAGGCTGAGCCATCCGCTGCCCGTGGGCCAGTCACGGATTTCATAGTGGCGATTGTCGAGATGATTATTGAGCTGCCATGCCTGCTCCGGAAGGAAGCAGATCTTGTCGAGCCCGGCGGAAATACCATCGCCATGCGCCTTGAGCACAGCTTCCTTGCGAGACCATAGCCGATAGAAGGCCGAATGTTGCTCCTCTCGGGGCTGGGCGCTCAACCATTGGTATTCGCTTGGCGCATAGAAGCGTTTGGCCAGCGGCAGTATGGGGCGGTGACGCACTCCCATCTCGATGTCCACCCCAAGGGGGCCCTCCTCACAGAGGGCGATCACCAGCCACTCTCCGCTGTGGCTGAGGTTGAACTGCCAGCGATGACTGAGCAGTGTCGGTTTGCCATGCACACCGATACCAAAAGTCAGGGCATCGGCCCGGCAATGGAGTCGCTCGGCCAGCAGGCGGCGCAGCAGCACCCGGCCGAGCAGGTACTCATGCTGGCGACCCGCCTGGTGGATCTCGTGCCAGTGACGGCGTTCATCCGGGGCGAGTTCGGATGCCAGCCTGATCACCAGGTCTGCATCAACGCTTGCCGTATTTAACAAATAGAGATCCGCAGATAGCATAATATTTCACTTAAAAATGGGGGTGAAATAGTGATAACAGTCCGTTTGATGCGCTCAAAACCGATGCTTTCAAGATTGTATATTGTTTGGGCATGATCACATAAATTGCGCTAAACAGAGCATTTCCTTGCAAAAATGTGAGGTCGATTGGGATTTTCGCTTGCCTCGATAGAATTCTTGGATATAGTCGGGTGCTGTTGCCTTATAAATTGCCCTTTCGGGCTGCATTTTAACAAGTTTCACTCTTTTTGCGGGGATAAAGGATTGCGCCACCTGATGCTACTGCTGGTCGCGCTCGGAATGGTGGGTTGTGCATCGGCACCCCAACCCGAGGTCGCGAGCAAGATCGAGGTTTCCATGATGGAACCCGTGATTGAACCCGAAGTTTCACCAACCCCTGACGTCAACGAAATCCTGACCGTATACAAAGAGTGGCGCGGCGTTCCTTACCGGATGGGAGGCAGCAGCCAGCGAGGCATCGATTGCTCCGCCTTCGCCCGTGAAGTGTTCCGCAATGCCGTCGGCATCGAATTACCCCGTGATACCCGCTCCCAGGTCCATGAAGGCACCCGGGTTTCCAAACAGGATCTGGTCGAAGGAGACTTGGTCTTCTTCAAGATCAACCGCCGCCTCAATCACGTGGGCATCTATGTCGGCAATGGCGAATTCATTCATGCCTCCACCCGCGCCGGGGTGACACGCTCCAAGCTCGACAGCAGTTACTGGCGCAGCAAATTCTGGCAGGCACGCCGGATAGACATCTGAGTCAGGCTGGACAAACGGCTCGCAGTACGGACTGTTTTTCCAACCTCACTTGAACCGGGCCCTCAGGGCCCGGTTTTTTTATGACCCTCGTTTAGACTTTCCCTGGTCGACTCTCTATAGTGTGGCCCCCTTGATCCTCGGCAGGTCCAGCATGACACCCCAGCAGAAAACCGGATTGCACCCGCGCAATCGCCATCAGGCACCCTACGACTTCGACGCGCTCTGCCAGCGTACCCCGGCGTTGACGCCTTTCGTGTTCACCAACGAGCACGGCACCCGAACCCTGGACTTTGCCGATCCGGCCGCCGTCAAGACGCTCAACCGGGCATTGCTGGCACTGCACTATGGCATTGCGCATTGGGATCTGCCCCCCGGCTATCTCTGCCCGCCCATTCCGGGCCGGGTAGACTACCTGCATCGAGCCGCGGATCTGCTGGCCGAGAGCGCGGGATGCGTACCGACGGGCAAGCAGGTTCGAGTGCTGGATGTCGGTGTCGGGGCCAACTGCATCTATCCCTTGCTGGGCGTCCGGGAGTATGGCTGGCGCTTCGTGGGCTCAGACATCGATCCTGTGTCGGTGAAGGCGGCGACCCTGCTGGCCACCAGCAATGGATTGGGCAACCAGATCACATGCCGTCATCAGGGTAACCCCAAGCATGTCTTTCGCGGGATCCTGGGGCCGAAGGAGCACTTTGCCCTGACTCTGTGCAACCCGCCGTTTCATGCTTCTCTGGCGGAAGCGAGCAAGGGGACGGAGCGAAAGCTGCGCAACCTGGGCAAGGGCCAGGCAGTGGCCGGGGCGCCCGTGCTCAATTTCGGCGGCCAGAAGGCCGAGCTCTGGTGCGAGGGGGGCGAGGCGGCGTTTCTGGCGGCCATGATAGAGCAGAGCAAGGAGTTTGCCAGCCAATGCCTCTGGTTCAGCTCGCTGGTGTCGAAAAAGGAAAACCTGCCTGCCGCACGAAAGGCGCTGGCTCGGGTGGGGGCGCAGGATGTCAGGGTGATCGACATGGCGCAAGGCAACAAGGTGAGCCGGATCCTCGCCTGGAGTTTCCTGGACGATGGGCAGCGCAAGACCTGGTGGACCGCCCAGGGGAGATGATCGAGGACGGGGCTCAGTGGCGACACGGGCCCTGTCTCTTTTTCAGATCAGATGTTGATTCGTTTGCAGCCTTCCATTCAATCGTTTTCCTGCCCGTGTTTGCTCGCATGTTAGTGACCACTCTCGCGCCTGGTACAGGTGTACGCCGAGATTTTTTTGTACTTGCTGATGAAACTTTCATAAAATAGGACTGGTTAGACCTCTTTACAGGCTTTGAATCGAATAGGGATCGGTAAATGAAAGTTGTCGATTTTCTGAAGCACAAGCGCGAAATTCTGGCGCAACACCCCTTTGAGCTCAAGGATTGGCTCTCTCCGGCGATCCGCGACTACTGGCGTGAGTTTCAGCAAAAGGCACACCTTCACCCCTTGCTGGGAAGAGTGCTGGATCTGCAGGGGGAGTCACAGGATGCCCGCCAGCAAGAGGCTGCCAGAGTCACCCAGGTCGCGAATGGCCAGCCTGCCCTGGCGCAGGATCCCGTGGTGGAGCTCGAAGGCGAAGCAGCGGCACTCTATGCCGAGTTGCAGACCCGCATCGGTGAAGAGACCCATGTAGGTGAGTGGTTGCAGGTCACCCAGGCGTTGATCAACCAGTTCGCGACCGTGACCGGCGATCATCAGTGGATCCACACCGATCCCGAGCGTGCGGCAGCCGAGTCTCCCTTCAAGACCACCATTGCCCACGGCTTCCTGACTCTGGCCCTGCTGCCCCAGTTGACCGGTTCGGTGGACGAGAGCACGCCGGAGTTCCCGACCGCTCGCATGGTGGTGAATTTCGGTCTGGAACAGGTCCGCTTCCCTTATCCTATCAAGGTGGACAGCAACATCCGCGCCCGGACCAAGCTGTCGCGTGTCACGCCCATCAAGGGAGGCATCGAGCTCCTCAAGGAGATCAAGATAGAGATCGAGGGGATCCGTCGCCCTGGCTGCGTCATCGAGTCGGTCACCCGGATCTATTTCTGACGCGCTCGTCTTGCGTCCATGAACACAGGCCCACTTCGGTGGGCCTGTGCCGTTTCTGGCGGGTTAAAAACTCGCCCCCAGGGTGATGAGGTGACGCCACTCCTTCTCGCTCACATCCATGTTCAGGCCATGGTAGTCGAGCCAGGCATCGTCCCAATCCAGCTCGCTTGACCAGGAGAGACGCAAATGATCGCTGAAGTAATACCTGAGGCCCAGGCTGCCGCTGACGGACTGCTTTCTGGTCAGATAGGGGGATGGTTGGTCGACGAACCTTTCATAACTGCCCTTGCCAAACAGCTCGAACTTCTCTTCCCAGAGGGTCCAGGGCTGCCGGTAGTCCCAACCCAGGCTGACGAAGGGGTAATTGATGATCCTGTCGTCAAACAGGTCTGAGTTGCTCCACACCTCCGGCCTGAAATAGGCCCGCTCCAGGCCGAGCTGGCTGATGATCTCCAGCCGGCGTTGTCTGTCATTCCAGAAGCGGTAGCCGGGACCGGAGGCATAGTCAATCTCCAGATAGCCTACCTCGATCATGTTGTAATCGATGTCGACGGAAGATCGCAGGAACCAGTGATCGTCGAAGAAGAAGTCGAGCTTGGGTTTGAGCTTGTACTCGTGGCTGTCGGTGATGTTGTTCGCCGTTTCGTAGATGTACTCGCCATCCAGGCTGTAACGCCAGTCCAGATTGGCAAACTCGGTGGAGACCTTGAGATTGACGTTGTTGGTCTTCTTGGTGTTCTCCTTGAGCTTGATGTTGAGATCCCCGTTCCCCGTCAGCAGCCAGGCATTGGCCTCATCAGGAGAGTCCAGCAGGGGGATCCCCGTCTTGGTGAGCGGCTTGGGTTTCTCCTGCTTGTCCAGACGCCAGCGTTTGATGGCGTGGCGCGGGACCGTCATGGCCTGGCTGTAGGCGGGCTTGATACGGATCTGCTCGTCCGTGATCTCCTCTATGGTCCCGCTCAGACGATCGCCGTTGCGCATCCAGAGGATGTCCGCCATCGCCGCGGAGCCAGGCAGCAGAAACAACAGGCAAACCACATGACTGATTCTGTTCATGGTGGTCAGGCCTTCAGCCGCTCACGGGCTTGGGCAGCCCGCTCTTGTGCTCGAGCAGGGCGGTCACCCGGGCACTGTCGATGTCGGGGGCAGCGATGAACTGCTCGGCTTCGGGGGAGAGCACCAGCGGCGCCCCCTGTGCCATCTCCGCTTCGGTGCGGGAGAGGGGAGAGTGTACCTCCAGCCAGCGACGACCGTCAGGTTCCACCGCCATCTTGACCGGCTGGTTGATGACCCGGACCGGGGTGCCGACGGGAACAAGACCAAACAGGGTTTCGATGTCATCCGGGCGCAGCCGGATACAACCCGCGCTGACTCGCAGGCCGACCCCGAAATCCTTGTTGGTGCCGTGGATGAGGTAGTCCTTGTTGCCATAGCCAAGACGCATGGCGAACTTGCCGAGGGGGTTGTCGGGGCCGGGGGGGACCACGGCGGGCAGATCGATCCCCTTCTGCTCCAGCCAGGACTTGCGGACCATGGGGCCGGGCACCCAGGTCGGGTTGGGATTTTTCGCGATGACGGTGGTGGTCATCTCCGGCGTCTCGCGGCCGATGTCACCGATCCCGATGGGCAGCACCATCACCTCCTGCTTGCCCTTGGGGAAGTAGTAGAGGCGAAGTTCAGGCAGGTTGATGACGATGCCTTCTCGCGGCACGTCGGGCAGCAGCATCTGGGTCGGCAGAGTGAGCCGGGTGCCCGGGGTGGGCAGATAGGGGTCTACGCCGGGATTGGCTTCGAGCAGTGCCAGAAAGCCTGTCCGAGTATGCTTGCCGACCAGTTCCAGATGATCGCCAGGCTGTACGATGTAATCTTCCAGGGCGCCGATGAGACGGCTGTCCGCTGGCGGCAGGGGATAGGTGTTGGACCAGACAGGTGCGGCCCAGAGGCTGGCGGCGGCCAGCAGCAGTGAGACGATACGAGTGTTGAGCATGGTTGTTCCTATCGGCTGGGGCGAGGGACGGGTTCCCTTCCAAAAAATGAGCAGAGATTGTCAACGAATCCCGCGGGGATTACCAGTCCGGCACCATGACTGCCGGGAGGGCGGTGGCGAGCGCGTCACAGGGTGTCACTGGCCCATCAGGCTCGCCGTATTCGCCCACCCGGAACCGGGTACAGGGTGGAGACAGTGAGCGAGGAGGCGCTGCCGGGTGAAAGTCACTAGTGTTGTGAGGGGCGGGATCGCCGGATGGCGGTTTTATCGCCAGTCGTCTGATCTGCAACGAGATTTACATTGATTTCCCGGCTAGGGTTGGGTCAATATGAGTGCCCGTGGAGAGATGCCGGAGTGGCCGAACGGGATTGACTCGAAATCAATTGTGGCAGCAATGCCACCCAGGGTTCGAATCCCTGTCTCTCCGCCATTTATTCCCCTCAAGCCCGCGCCCGTCGCGGGTTTGTCATTTCTACTGTCCATCCCCCGGCTCAGCCATCTCCCAATGTCTTTTCCGATTTGAGGCCTGTGGTCACGGGGTAGCGAAGTCTTACCCCATTCTCTCGAATGTCCATTCACCTGATTAGCCACTTGCCGGCCCAGACAGGTCTCCCGGGGTCATCACCAACATGGTGATGGGGCATGGGCCCGCACCTGCAGGGTCATCTGGCCTCAGCCATCGCGATCCCCCTGATAGGCGCAGAAAGCCTGCGAGTAGATGTGTCCAGAGCTCGATATTGGTGCTTGGTTTTCTATCCCGCAGCCATCATCAGAGCAACGTGGCTGCGGGTTGGAGACTCATGCCTTGCGGCTGGCGAGCTGGCGAAGGCGCTGGGTGCTCTGGTGCAGACTCTGGTGCTGCACCTCGTTCAGGGCGCAGTGCTTGAGCACGTACTCGGCGCTGGCCACCACCGTCTTCCAGCGCGGTGCCTTGGGCAGGGTGTCGAGGTTCAGGTACTTGTCGAGGGTGCGGGTCTGGGGACTGGAGCGGTCCATGTAGACCCGCCACAGCTTGCTCTTCTCCGCCAGCACTATCTTGCCCTTGCCGGTGCTCTGCTGCCAGGTCTCCAGGGTGAGACGCATGGTGTCCACCAGGGCGCGGCGCAGAGGTTCGTCATCCTGCTGGCGAATGAGATCGTCGGCCAGCGACCTGAACTCCCCTCCCAGCCGGCTCAGTTCCCCCAGCAACTGGCCATCCTCGATGATGGCCTGGCGAGAGAGGCTCTTGAGGGCGTTCTCCAGTGCAGCCATGCGATTGTCGTCCTGGCGCGGTTCTGTGCCAAGGGTCAGCGTATAGGCGTGCTGCCCCCCCAGGTTGATGGGCAGGGCGCGGGCGTTGAGGGTGTCTCGCTGGCCCGCCACCAGGAAGTCCAGCTCCCGCTCCGGCTGCGCGGTCATGTCGGGCCACTGGCTTGCCAGCGGGGCGGCCAGCCACTCGTCCAGCATCTGCCCCTCCATGGCTTCCGGCTCCTGACCCAGCAGGCGCGCCAGGGCCCGGGAGGCAAACAGCACCCCTCCTTGCTCATCGAGGAAGACCATGGGGTCGGCCCCCTCGCCAAGCAGGGCGAGGAGCCGCTCCTGATCCTGGTGCAGTTGCTCCTGGAGCAGCAGACGGTGCTCTATCTCCTGTTTGAGCAGGCGGTTCTCCACCAGGGAGGCGCGCCCGGCGCTGGCCTCCAGCAGGGCCCTCACCCGGGCGAACAGCTCCTCCTTGCAGAAGGGTTTCACCAGATAGTCGTTGGCCCCGGCGTTGAAACCCTCTTCAATCTCCTTGGGCTGGTTGAGGGCGGTGAGCAGCAGCACCGGCAGCTTCTCCTTGGGGTGCTGCTGGCGCAGACGGCGGCAGACGTCGAAGCCCGAGAGGGTGGGCATCATCACATCAAGCAGGATGAGATCCACCGGCTCCTGAGCCAGCTTGGTCAGGGCGTCGTGGCCGTCGCTGCTGGGCAGGATGCGATAACCGCAGGGCTGCAGCAGGTGGCGCAGTATGTGCAAATTGATGGGCTCGTCATCCACCACCAGGATGACGGGGGCATCTTGCGGCGGGGGCGGCAGATCTTCGTTCTCCCAGTCCGGCAGGATGACGGGTTGCTGGCGCACCAGCTGGTGCTCTATCTGGCGGCTGTCGAGGGTCAGGCTGCCCGCCTTGCCGCTGGCCAGCGGCAGGGTGAAGGCGAAGGTGGAGCCGACGCTCGGCTCGCTCTCCACGAACAGCTCCCCCCCATCAGGTGCACCAGCTGGCGGGTGATGGAGAGACCGAGGCCCGCTCCCTGCTTGCTCACTTCCGGGCTCATCTGCACCAGGGGCTCGAAGATGTGCTCCAGGTGGTCCCTGGCGATGCCGATGCCGGTGTCGGTCACCTTGATGCGCAGGAAGTTGCCCTCCACCAGGGCGCTCAGCACCACCTTGCCCTGGGGGGTGTACTTGATGGCGTTGCCCACCAGGTTGTAGAGCACCTGCTCGAGGCGCTGCTCGTCCGCCAGCACAGGGGGCAGCTCGGCGGGGCTCTTGTCCACCAGGGTGAGGGGCTTGGCCTGCACGAGGTGCTGGCAGAGATCCAGCACCAGCCGGATGACCCCCTTGGAGGAGACCGGCTGGGGGTGGATCTCCAGCTGGCCGTAGCGCATCTGGTGGTAGTCGAGCAAGTCGTCCACGAGGCGCGCCAGACCGTCGGCGCTCTTGATGATGAGGCCGAGCTGTTTCTGCTGCCCTTCGGTCAGGTCCTGCTGGCTGGCGAGCATGGACTCGGCCATCCCCTTGATGCCGTGGATGGGGGGGCGCAGCTCGTGGGAGGTGTTGGCCAGGAGTTCGTCTTTGAGCTTGTCCGCCTGTTGCAGGCTGAGGTTCTGCTTGTGGGTCAGCTTGACCTGCTGTTGCAGCTCCTGGGTCTGGCGTTCGATGAGCTCGATCTTGTCCTTCACCGAGCGCTGCATGTGGCGAAACGCCTGGGCCAGCCGGTCGATGTCATCGTCGGTGCGGGGGATGGTGATGGGGTGATCCAGGGCGCCGTCCGCCACCTGTTCGGCGGCGGCGGTGAGGGATCGCAGGGGCGCCGTGATGGAGTGGGAGAGCCAGCGGGAGAAGAGGATCAGCAGCAGCAGTGAGCCTGCCCCCAGCAGGATCACCAGGGTCTCGAGCTGGCGGATGGGGGCATAGGCCTCGCTGGTGGAGATCTCGGCGATGAAGGCCCACTCGGTATCGAACACCTTCACCTGGGTATAGGCGGCCAGCACCTCGTCATCGTGGTAGGAGAGGAAGGGGCCGACCCCTTGCTCCCCGGAGAGGGCCTTGATGATGAGGGGGGTCTGCAGCGGTCGGAAGTCGGGGCTGAAGCTGTTCTCCACGCTGAATTCGGGGGCGAGCCAGGCGTTGGCGCGCATCCGCTTGTCCGGGCCGATGAGAATGGTCTCGCCGGCTGCGCCGAGCCCCTCCCGCTCCGCCATGATCTGGTTGAGCTTGTCCGGCAGCAGCTCGAAGATGACCACGCCGCGCACATAGTCGTACTGCATCACGGGGGCGGCGAGGTAGGCGACCACCTGGCCGGTCAGCTCGTTGCGGCCAAAATCGGTGAACTCGAAGATCTGCTGGGGCTTCTGGCCGCCATCGAGGCGGCGCTTGATCTTGGCGAAGGTGTTGCCAAGACCGCTGGACTGGTAGGGGCCCGAGAGCAGGTTGGTGGCGAAGTTGGCCTGCTTGGTGACCGAGTAGACCACGTCACCGTTGAGGTCGACCAGGAAGATGTCGCTGTAGTTGGATTTGCGCACCATGTCGGCGTAGCCGCGATGGAAGCGCTGGTGGACGCGGCCATACATCTCGTCCGCCAGGATGAGGGCACTGATGGAGGGCTCTATCTCCACCTGACTGTCAGGCTGTTGCAGCTTGTCCCAGGAGCCCGGCACATAGCGGGCCTGGGCGCGGGCGCGGGCCTCCTGCGGCGTGGTGCCGAGCTTCTCGAAGGCGCCGGTGAAACCGTAGAAGCGACCGATACTGTTGCCGGCAAAGTCCTGCTGGGAGAAGTTGATGATCTGCTCCTTGAGGTTGCCGAAGTAGTCTTGCAGCTGGTTTTTCTTGATGTTGCGCACCGAGACCAGATGGTTGGAGGTCTGGGTGGTGAGATCCTTGCCGTGGCTATAGAGGAAAAACAGGGTGACGACCAGGAAGGGCACCAGGCCCAACATGAAAAAAGCCAGCATCAGCTGCGGTCTGAGCCCCCGAGGCCTGAAGTTCCATTTCATCGCATGATTTTCAATTGAGAATCCAGTTACTAAGCGCGATGAGTTTCTGACTAAAGGCTAACTATTTCAATGGCTTTATCTTAAATTCGCTCGTCGGGTCACAGGGAGCGGGGGGATTTTCGACCAAGGCGTCTAAAGGGTGAGCAAACAGCACGGGAAAGGGCTCAAAGTGAGAAAAAAGGGTTGTGCCCGGGCTCGGGGTACGTATAATGCGCCTCGTTGTCAGGCAACTGGCACGCAAGCAGTCATGCGGGAATAGCTCAGTTGGTAGAGCACGACCTTGCCAAGGTCGGGGTCGCGAGTTCGAGTCTCGTTTCCCGCTCC
>NZ_JAPDBZ010000133.1:0-11210 GCF_027705505.1 Aeromonas sp. QDB56 | reverse complement strand
CCTGCATGGAGACGTGATTAGATCACAGACGATCAGCCTGTTCAAATTTCATTAACAAAGTGCGATCCCGCCCTGAGGGATGAACGGGGCTGCGGGAGGCAACCACCCCGATGGGAGGCAGGATGTCGCCGGTTTGGGTTAGACAAACAAACACACGCACACTCAGGACTGGTCAATAAGGATCAGGATGATCCAACGAAATGATGCGCCGTGGTTCGCCCAGGGATAAGGCGATTGGCTACCAGGGAATGGAACTCGCATGATGGAAAAAGGCAGCTTCGGCTGCCTTTTTTCTATTGGGTCATTAACCCGCCAAGACATTCTGTGTCAAAATACCAGCAACATGCCCAGAGGATGCCGATCCTGCGGTGTTCAGCGGCCCAAAGTGGTCGAATTGGTGCGGGATCCCACTCTTGTTCCATATTTACTGTTCCCCGCTTCAGCATCCTCCCCGGACGGCACGCTCCGGGGGTTTCCATTCAGTTATTTGTCGGAGTCATTCATGTCGGCCAAACAACCCAACCGCAAGCCTACCGGCAAGCGCAAAGAATCAGATGCCAGTGCCCAGGAAGGTCGTGAGCGCAAGCGCGCCGCCAAGCGCAAGGGCCTGAAGGCGGGCTCCCGCCAACAGGTCGAGCAGGCGGGCAAAAAGAGCGGCTCCAAGCAGGCCAAGGATCCACGCATCGGCTCTCGCAAGCCCATCGCGCTGATTGCCGACGAGAAGGGCAGCAAGCCGGTGGCGACCAAGCCTGCGAAAGAGAAGCGGGTGGTGATGACCCCCGAGCAGGAGCTGGCGTCCATCGAGAATGATGATCGCCTCAATGCCTTGCTGGATCGTCTGGATGCCGGTGAAACCCTGGAGGCCGCAGAGCAGGCATGGGTCGATCAGCGGGTTGACCGTTATCAGGAGCTGATGGACGAGCTCGGTATCATCGACAACGACGATGACGAAGATGGCGACATGGATTTTGATGATGCCGATTTTGACGAGCCGAGTCAGCCTGCCTCCGAAGAGGAGCTGTGGGAGCGTTTCTCTCAGGCGGACTACCAGCCTGAAGCCAAACCCGAGCCGAAGAAAAAGTGATGAGTGGATGGATGCTGGCCGCCCTGTTGGGTGGCCTGATTTTGCTGGGGCTTGCCGTCTATGCCGGCACCCTGATGGCGCGCCTCAAACGCCAGCAAGAGATGCAGCAGCACGCCATTGCGGCCCGCAACGAGCGGATCCTGGAGAGTGTCAGGGTGATCGCCCACGCGGTACGAGATGGTCAGTGCGACTACTCAGAAGGCGCCATCCGGCTGACCAATCTGCTGGATGCCTTGCAAATAAAGGGGGGCCGCGCCTTTGCCACCGAGTTCCCGGGGCTCTACGGCCTCTATGAGAAGGTGAAGGAAATGCCGACCCATGAGGCGAGGCGGGCACTCAAGCGCAATGAAGTGATGAAGATGGATCTCGAACGCAGCGGCTACGAGGCCGAGCTGGAGACGCAGATCCTTGAGGATGTCGCCAGACTGAAGGATTTTCAGTTAAGCCGGTGAGCCCATGACAAAGACAGAGGAAGCAAGCGTGCAAGCAGAACAGATTGTGTGGGATCAGGCCCTGATCGAAAAATACAACTACAGTGGTCCGCGTTACACCTCCTATCCCACTGCGCTGGAGTTCAACGAGGGGTTCGGCTATCCGGACTTTGTCCAGGCAGCGGGCCAGTATCCTGCACGCAATCTGTCGCTCTACGTGCATATCCCCTTCTGTCACAAGCTCTGCTACTACTGCGGCTGCAACAAGGTCATTACCCGGCACCAGCACAAGGCAGATCAATACCTCGACTACCTCGAACAGGAGATCAAGGCCCAGGCCCCCCTGTTCAAGGAGAGACTGGTCACCCAGCTGCACTGGGGTGGCGGCACACCCACCTATCTGAGCGAACCCCAGACTCGTCGCCTGATGGCCATGTTGCGGGAGCACTTCCACTTCGCCGAGGAGGGGGAGATCAGCATCGAGGTGGATCCCCGCGAGATCGAATTGTCCATGCTGGATGTGTTGCGGGAGCTCGGTTTCAACCGCATCAGCCTTGGCGTTCAGGACTTCAACAAGGCGGTCCAGGTCGCGGTCAATCGGGAGCAGGACAACGACTTCATCCGCGCCATGCTGGTTCGTGCCCGCGAGCTGGGGTTCCGCTCCACCAATCTGGATCTCATCTACGGTCTGCCGCACCAGAACCGGGAGAGCTTCCATCACACCCTGGAAGAGGTGCTCAAGACCGACCCGGCCCGCCTCTCCATCTTCAACTATGCCCACCTGCCGAGCCGTTTTGCCGCCCAGCACAAGCTGAAAGAAGCGGACATGCCGGCGCCGCAGGAGAAGCTGGCCATGCTGCAGGACACCATTGCCTTCCTGACCGGCCAGGGTTATCAGTTCATCGGCATGGACCACTTTGCCAAGCCCGATGACGAGCTGGCCGTCGCCCAGCGCGAGGGCAAGCTGCATCGCAACTTCCAGGGCTATACCACCCAAGGGGATTGCGATCTGCTGGGGCTGGGGGTCTCTTCCATCAGCATGATGGGGGATGCCTATTCCCAGAACCAGAAGGATCTCAAAACCTACTACGCCCAGGTCGAGTCACTGGGCCATGCCCAGTGGAAGGGGTGCTCCCTCAATCGGGACGATCTGATCCGCCGTGAGGTGATCAAGCGCCTCATCTGCGATTTTTCCCTGAACTTCGCCGCTGTGGAGCAGGCCCACGGCCTGGTGTTCAAGGAGTATTTTGCCGAGGATCTCAAGCTGTTGCAGACCTTCATCGACGACGGTCTGGTGCGCATGACCGAAGAGGGGCTGGAGGTGGTCTCCACCGGTCAGCTGTTGATCCGCAACATCTGCATGTGCTTCGATGTCTACCTGCGCAGCAAGGCGCGCCAGCAGCAGTTCTCCCGGGTGATCTAGGCCGGGCAATGTCGTGGGACAATAAAAAACCGCCTTTCGGCGGTTTTTTTATTGGGTTTTACCCCTGCTCAACGTTGAGCCGCACGGGCACTCAGCTCGGCCTTCTCGGCTTCGCTCAGGAAGGCCAGGATCAGGCCGTTCTGCTGGGCGGTGCGGATTTCGCTCACCGTCATGCCGGCAGCGGGGGCAGCCACCTCGTATTCGTGAGGCAGGTCGATCCCCTCCACCGCCGGATCGTCGGTATTGAGGCAGGCCAGCACGCCGGCCGCCAGGAACTGGCGGATCGGGTGATCGGCCAGACTCGCCACTGTGGTGGTCTGGAGGTTGGAGGTGAGGCAGGACTCGATGCCGATGCGGTGTTCGGCCAGATAGGCCATCAGGGCCGGATCCTGGATGGCCTTGACGCCGTGGCCGATGCGCTCGGCTCCCAGCTCGCGAATGGCCTGCCACATGCTCTCGGGGCCGGCGGCTTCACCGGCGTGCACGGTGACCCGCATGCCTGCATCCCGCACCCGGCGGAAGTGGTCGGTGAAGAGCTCGCCCGGGAAGCCCAGTTCGTCGCCGGCCAGATCGATGGCAACCAGGCGATCACGATGAGCCAGACAGGCATCCAGCTCCTGCTTGCACTGCTCGGTGCCGAATGTTCGGCTCATGATGCCGATGAGATTGGTCTTGATGCCGAAGTCACGGCTGCCTGCGGCCACGCCGTCGATGATGGCTTCGACTACGCCCTGCGGGTGCAGTTTGTGGGTCATCGCCATGTAGGCCGGGCTGAAGCGCAGCTCGGCATAGTCGATCCCGGCACGCAACAGATCTTCCACGTTTTCGTAGGCGACCCGGCGGCAGGCATCGTAGTCGGCCAGCACGGCCACGCCCCAGTCCAGTTTCTTCAGGAAGGCCACCAGACTCGGCTCGTTCTCGACGATCTGCACGTGTGGGCGCAGGGCCTCCAGTTCATCGGCTGGCAGTCGGATGTTGTGCTGACGTCCCAGCTCGAGAATGGTCTGCGGGCGGATGTTGCCATCCAGATGGCGATGCAGTTCGGTCAGGGGGAGGGATCTGTCAATCATGGGGCACCTTCTGCGAGTCGGGTTGGAAAGCCTGCCATTCTAGGCGGGGCGCCTGAAAAAGATACCCCGTTTGCAAGCAAACGGGGTGTGATTGGTCAGGCTTTCCCTCAAGGCGTGATGGGAATCGTTTTTCCCGCAGGCTCAGGGAATGTCGAGCTCCTTGAGCTTGCGGGTCAGGGTATTGCGGCCCCAGCCGAGCAGGCGGGCTGCCTCCTGCTTGTGACCATGGGTGTGATCCAGTGCCGTCTCCAGCATGATCCGTTCGAACTGGGGCATGGCATCCGCCAGGATATCGGTCTCCCCCAGCGCCAGCTTGGCGGCCACCCAGTCCTGCAACTGCTGCTGCCAGCCACCGGTCAGGGCTGGCTGGCCCGGCTCGGCGGTGCTAGTGATGGGAGTCAGCAGCTCGGTGGGCAGATCGCCTACCAGCACCTCCTGGCCCGAGGCCATCACCGTCAGCCAGCGGCAGACGTTCTCCAGCTGGCGCACGTTGCCCGGCCAGGGCAGGCGGCTGATGTAGGTCTGGGTATCCGGGTGCAGGCTCTTGGCCTCCACGTTCAGCTCCTTGGCGGCTCGCAGCAGGAAGTGCTGGGCCAGCTGGGGGATGTCCTCCCGGCGCTCCTTGAGGGCCGGAATATGGATGCGGATGACGTTGAGGCGGTGGAACAGGTCTTCCCGAAACTCGCCGTCGGCGACCCGTTTCTCCAGATTCTGGTGGGTGGCGGCAATGATCCGCACATCCACCTGCACCGGTTGGTGGCCACCAACCCGGTAGAACTGCCCGTCCGCCAGAACCCGCAGCAACCGGGTCTGCACGTCCAGCGGCATGTCGCCTATTTCGTCGAGAAACAGGGTGCCACCATCGGCCTGTTCGAAGCGGCCGTGACGAATGTTGTTGGCGCCGGTGAAGGCTCCCTTCTCATGACCGAACAGCTCGGATTCGATGAGATCTTTCGGGATGGCCGCCATGTTGAGGGCGATGAAGTTCTTGTGGGCCCGGGGGCTGTGCTTGTGCAGGGCATGGGCAACCAGCTCCTTGCCGGTACCGCTTTGACCGTTGATGAGCACCGAGATGCTGGAGCGCGACAGCCGGCCGATGGCGCGGAACACCTCCTGCATGGCAGGGGCTTCGCCGATGATCTCCGGGGTGGTGGTGGCTTCCTGTTGGCGAGCCTTGCGCTTGGTCCGCTGCTCCTTGAGGTGGTTCTCGGCCCGGCGTACCAGGGTGACCGCCTCGTCGATGTCGAACGGCTTGGGCAGGTATTCGAAGGCGCCGCGCTGGTAGGCGTTGACCGCGGAGTCGAGGTCCGAGTGGGCCGTCATGATGATGATGGGCAGATCGGCTTGGCGGCGATGGATCTGCTCCAGCAGGCTCAGGCCGTCGATGCCCGGCATGCGAATATCCGAGAGGATCACGTCCGGTGAGCGCATCTCCAGTGAACTCAGCAGGGCTTCGCCGTCGGCGAAACTTTCGCATTCGAAGCCTTCGCTGCCAAGGGTGCGCTCCAGAACCCACCGGATGGAGCTGTCGTCATCGACGATCCACACTTTTGCTGTCATGAGGTTCCCTTACTTGCGAAGTGGTAAATAAATGGTGAATTCGGTGTGGCCCGGCCAGCTGATGCAGTCGATGCGCCCCTTGTGCTGATCGATCAGGTTCTGGGCGATGGAGAGGCCCAGGCCTGTTCCCCCGTCCTTGCCGGTGATCATGGGATAGAAGAGGGTGTCGCGAATGGCGTCGGGAATGCCGGGGCCGTTGTCGATGATCTTGATTTCGGCCGCCAGGCGATAGCGCTGGCCATGGATGGTGATCTGGAAGGCGGTGCGCGTCTTGATGCGGATGAGGCCGTCCTGATCCCCAAGGGCCTCGGCGGCGTTGCGCACTATGTTCAGGAACGCCTGTTGCAGCTGGTCCGATTCCATCTCGAATTCGGGGATGCTGGGGTCGTAGTCCCGCTCGATGCGGATCTGCGGCGGCAGCTCCAGGTCCACCAGACGGCGCACCTGCTCCAGCACGGAGTGAACATTGTGCATCTGGTGACGGCCGGGACGCTGGGGACCGAGCAACCTGTCGACCAGCACCCGCAGGCGATCGGCCTGCTCGATGATGATGCCGGTGTATTCACGCAAGGCCGGGTCGGGCAACTCCTTTTGCAGTAGTTGGGCCGCGCCGCGCAATCCCCCCAGGGGGTTCTTGATCTCGTGCGCCAGGCCGCGCACCAGCTCCTTGGCGGCCTGCTGCTGGGCGTGTTGCTGCAGCTCCTGGCTGATCTTCTTCTGCTGATCGATCTTGCGCAGTTCTACCACCATCAGTCGCTGTTCATGATCGGCCATGGGGCTGACGCTGATCTCTACCAGCCTGGGCTCCCCCTCCACCACCAGGGTGACTTCGCTGTCGGTGAAGCCCTGCCCCGAAATGAGGCACTGTTTGAAACGCTGCAGATCGAGAGAGATGTGTTCCAGCAGGTGGGGCAGTTCGATGCCGATCAGTCGTCGTTCGCTGAGGGAAAGCAGCTGCTCTGCCGCCGGGTTGACGAATTGAATGCAGAGACGTTCATCCATGAGAATGACGGCGGTCAGCAGGTTGTCCAAGAGTGTCTTGGCGTTGTCCGAGCGGGTTGGCACAGGTTTCTCCCTAAAACGGTGCTGTACACCTAGAATGCACCAATATAGTGCATCAAGTTTACCCGCATCGGTGCGTCACATCACCCCTAATTGGCCTTGGGGGAGGCTCTGGGAGCCTGATTCACCGACGCCCTGTGCAGGTAAAAGGTGGTTGGCTTAGATTTAGCAAGGATCGTACCGTCTTTGGCGAGCAACTCGAGCCGTGCCTCATAGGCGCCCCTATCGAGGTTTTCCACCCGTATGGCCAGGCTGTTGTGAACCAGGGGCACCGCCTTGCCGTTCAGGATCAGACGCACATCGTATTGCACCGGGACCTGGGGAGAGATCTCGCCCTGGAAGACGATGTTGCCGGTATTGTCGCGCAATGTGCTGCCCGGTTCCGGAGAGATGAGGTCGATCTCCAGGGGAGCGGCTTCCAGGGCTTTCCTGGCATCGACACCGGTCAGGCTGTTGAAGTTGTCCACCTGGACCGAGTGGGGGGCTGTGCCGATGAGCGGCGAGACCCGCAGGTCCACCTCTTTTGCGCTCTTGCCGGGAGGGGGGGCATCGGTGTAGTGGGTCACCCCCTGGGGATCGACCCAGGAGTAGACGCGGGCGGCCTGTGCGGAACAGGAGGCCATCAGCAGGAGGCTCAGCAGCCAGGGTACAGTGTTCATCCATCTCTCCTTGACGGGGTTCACCTTAATCCTATCAGAGAAAAACCACGGGGTCGGGGTGTGAACAGCCGAGGGTGGTACGGCTCCGTGAACGGGATCATCTTTCTGTACGATCGTGCCCGTTTGGCGGTATTTCCGTTGCCAGAATGAAAAAAACCCGCCAGATGGCGGGTTTATCATGGGAAAGCGGATTAGACGGAGTAGTACAGCTCGAACTCCAGCGGGTGCGGAGTCATGCGCACGCGGTCAACATCCTGCTGTTTCAGTTCCAGGTAGGAGTTGATGAAGTCATCGCTGAACACGCCACCACGGGTCAGGAACTCACGGTCTGCATCCAGTGCGGACAGCGCTTCGTCCAGGGAACCGGCAACGGTCGGCACTTCGGCGGCTTCTTCCGGCGGCAGATCGTACAGGTTCTTGTCCATGGCATCGCCCGGATGGATCTTGTTGATGATACCGTCCAGACCGGCCATCAGCTGGGCCGCGAAGGCCAGGTACGGGTTGGCAGCCGGATCCGGGAAGCGTACTTCGATGCGGCGGGCTTTCGGGCTCGGCACGACCGGGATACGGATGGAGGCAGAGCGGTTGCGGGCGGAGTAGGCCAGCATGACCGGTGCTTCATAGCCCGGCACCAGACGCTTGTAGGAGTTGGTGGTCGGGTTGGCGAAGGCGTTGATGGCCTTGGCGTGCTTGATGATGCCGCCGATGTAGTGCAGTGCCATCTCGGACAGACCGCCGTACAGGTCGCCTGCGAACAGGTTGACGCCGTCTTTGGCCAGGGACTGGTGGCAGTGCATGCCGGAGCCGTTGTCACCGAACATGGGTTTCGGCATGAAGGTGACGGTCTTGTTGTAGGCGTGGGCCACGTTGTGGATCACGTACTTCAGGACCTGCACTTCGTCAGCCTTCAGGGTGAGGGTGTTGAAGCGGGTTGCGATCTCGTTCTGACCGGCGGTCGCCACTTCGTGGTGGTGAGCTTCGACGACCTGGCCCATCTCTTCCAGCACCAGGCACATGGCGGCACGGATGTCCTGGGAGGAGTCAACCGGGGCAACCGGGAAGTAACCACCCTTGACGAACGGACGGTGACCCTTGTTGCCGTGCTCGTAGTCGGTACCGGAGTTCCAGGCAGCTTCTTCGGATTCGATCTTCACGAAGCTGTGGCCCATGGTGTTGGAGAAGGTGATGTTGTCGAACATGAAGAATTCCGGCTCCGGCCCGAACAGCACGGTGTCAGCGATGCCGCTGGACTTCAGGAAATCTTCGGCACGCTTGGCGATGGAGCGCGGATCGCGGTCATAGCCTTGCATGGTGGCGGGTTCCAGCACGTCACAGACGATGTTCAGAGTGGTCTCTTCGGTGAACGGGTCCAGTTTGGCGGAAGCCGGGTCCGGCATCAGCACCATGTCAGACTCGTTGATGCCCTTCCAGCCGCCGATGGAGGAACCATCGAACATCTTGCCGTCTTCGAAGAAGTCTTCGTCAACCTGGTGGGAAGGGATGGATACGTGCTGCTCTTTACCCTTGGTGTCGGTAAAACGCAGATCAACAAACTTGACTTCGTGTTCCTGGATCAGGGCCAAAACGTTCTGGGCTGACATGCTAAGTAACCTCCGGTGTTAAAACTCTTTGGGTGAATGCGTCGTCACATTCACATAAGCCAGTATCGTGCCAAGTTTGTGACAGCTTGATTTCAGGGCACTTGCACCGTTTCAGGCTGTCGAAAAACCCGTTCTCATGCCGGTTGCTGCATTAAAGTGGTGCAACCTTGGATCGTTTTGGTGCACCGAGATGGTGCGCCAGCGTATCCAGGCCATCTAAGCAGCCTTTTGCTGCGGGGTCCATGATCCTGATCCTTTGTTGTGTGTGAATGTGTTGCAATTCTGCTAGGCAGATCACAAAGGCGAGAGTACAATTAGCGCCCAATTTTACCCGGTGATTTGAGGCGAGAATGTTAGAGAATTTACGCAATATTGCGATTATTGCGCACGTTGACCACGGCAAAACGACTCTGGTTGATAAGCTGCTGCAGCAATCCGGCACTCTGGATCGCACCAGCGAAGGTCAGGAACGGATCATGGACTCCAATGATCTGGAACGGGAACGTGGCATCACCATTCTCGCCAAGAACACTGCGATCCGCTGGAACGACTACCGCATCAACATCGTGGATACCCCGGGTCACGCCGACTTCGGTGGTGAAGTTGAGCGTGTACTCTCCATGGTTGACTCCGTGCTGCTGCTGGTCGACGCCGTTGACGGCCCGATGCCGCAGACCCGTTTCGTGACCCAGAAGGCGTTCGCCCAGGGTCTGAAGCCCATCGTGGTCATCAACAAGATCGACCGTCCGGGTGCTCGTCCTGACTGGGTAATGGATCAGGTCTTCGATCTGTTCGACAACCTGGGTGCCACCGATGAGCAACTGGACTTCAAGGTTGTTTACGCCTCTGCACTGAACGGTTGGGCCACCCTGGATCAGGACGTCCCGTCCGAGAACATGGAACCCCTGTTCCAGGCCATCGTCGACAACGTGGAAGCCCCGAAGGGCGACGTTGACGGTGCCTTCCAGATGCAAATCTCCCAGCTGGACTACAACTCCTACGTGGGCGTCATCGGTATCGGCCGCATCACTCGTGGTCGCGTCAAGACCAACCAGCAGGTCACCATCGTCAGTGCCAACGGCAAACCGCGTACCGGCAAGGTCGGTCAGGTGCTGGGCTACCTGGGCCTGTCCCGTACCGAAGTGACCGACGCGCAAGCGGGCGACATCATCGCCATCACCGGTCTGGGCGAGCTGAAGATCTCCGACACCATCTGTGACAACAGTGCCGTCGAAGCCCTGCCGCCGCTCTCCGTTGACGAGCCGACCGTGAACATGACTTTCCAGGTCAACACCTCGCCGTTCGCCGGTAAAGAAGGCAAGTTCGTCACCTCCCGCAACATTCTGGAGCGTCTGAACCAGGAGCTTGTCCACAACGTGGCCCTGCGCGTGGAAGAGACCGAAGATCCGGACAAGTTCCGCGTCTCCGGCCGTGGTGAACTGCACCTCTCCATCCTGATCGAAAACATGCGTCGCGAAGGTTACGAACTGGCGGTATCCCGTCCGGAAGTTATCCTGCGTACCGTGGATGGCGAACTGCAAGAACCGTTCGAAACCGTTACTGTGGACGTGGAAGAAGCGCATCAGGGTTCCGTGATGGAGCAGCTCGGCCTGCGTAAAGGCGAGATGACCAACATGACCCCGGATGGCAAGGGTCGCGTCCGTCTGGACTTCATCATCCCGAGCCGTGGCCTGATCGGCTTCCAGACCGAGTTCCTGACCATGACCTCTGGTACCGGTCTGCTGTATCACACCTTCGACCACTACGGTCCGCACAAGGGTGGCAGCATCGGTGAGCGTCAGAACGGCGTGCTGATCTCCAACGCCACCGGCAAGGCTCTGACCTTCGCCCTGTTCGGTCTGCAAGACCGTGGTCGTCTGTTCATCGGTCACGCGACCGAGGTGTACGAAGGCCAGGTGATCGGGATCCACTCCCGCTCCAACGACCTGACCGTCAACTGCCTGAAAGGCAAGCAGCTGACCAACATGCGTGCCTCCGGTACCGATGAAGCCCAGGTGCTGACTCCGCCGATCCGCATGACCCTGGAGCAGGCTCTCGAGTTCATCGACAACGACGAGCTGGTCGAGATCACCCCGAAAGCCATCCGTATCCGCAAGAAACTGCTGACCGAGATGGATCGCAAGCGCGCCGGTCGTGCTTGATCGAGAGCTGTTCATCGACAGACCAAAGAGAGGCCTTATGGCCTCTTTTTTTATGGGCTCGACATGAGGGTGCATGGGGCCTTATACCAATCAGATTAAAGATGTGATCTAATTGCTCTATTCTGGTTTCACTGTACTCAGTATGTCCGATCCAATCG
>NZ_JAPDBZ010000132.1:0-11242 GCF_027705505.1 Aeromonas sp. QDB56 | reverse complement strand
GACTGTGCTCGGTGATTGATCCGGGAGATCAGATCACCACTTGGCTAGATAGTTCCCCGATTTGTGCAACAAGGCCGCTTGCAACATAGAAAGAAAACAAAAAAGGAATAAATTGTGATGAAAAAGATCCTTCCTCTGTTAATCGCAGCCGCTTTTGCTTCCCCCGTCGCCATGGCACATCAGGCCGGTGACATCCTGGTCCGTGGTGGCCTGGCGTTCGTCTCTCCCCAGACCAGCAGTGACAACGTGCTGGGGACGGGCGAGCTGGAGATCGACAGCAACATGCAGCTTGGCCTGACCCTCTCCTACATGTTGACGGACAACTGGGGTGTCGAGCTGCTGGCCGCGACCCCCTTCTCCCACTCGGTGTCGACTGCCGGCCTGGGTGAGGTCGCCAAGGTCAAACATCTGCCGCCGACCCTGATGGCGCAGTACTACTTCGGTGATGCCAACAGCAAGGTGCGCCCCTATGTGGGGGCCGGTATCAACTACACCACCTTCTTCGACGAGGAAGGGCGCGGTGCCCTGGCCGGGACGGATGTGAGCGTGGACTCCTCCTGGGGGATGGCGGGTCAGGTGGGCCTGGACATGGCGATCAATGACCGCTGGTTCGTCAACGCCTCCGCCTGGCTCATCGACATCGATACCGATGTGCATACCGCCGTGGGCACCATCAACACCTCCATCGATCCGGTGGCCTTCATGTTCGGCGTCGGCTACCGCTTCTGATGACAAACGTGGCCGGTGCACGGGCATGACAACAAGCATGTCTCTTTGGCCCGGCTCTGTTCGGGCCCTTTTCTGCCTGCCATGTCACGCCAACTGTGATCTGGCCCGCCATCGCGTCACGAACCGCTATTCCATTGCATCCCGCTGCCGATAACCTCGGCATTCACCCCTTTCCCCAACGAGTGAGGATGCCTCCATGGGTTTATCTATTGTGCAGCGGATCATCGCCGGCTTCGTGCTGATGCTGTTGTTGCTGGTTCTGCTCGGCTTCATCAGTATCCTGAAGATCCGGGGGATCAACGAGGGGCTCTCCCAGGTTTCTGATCGTGCCACCCCCCTGGTGATCGCGGTCGCCGGGCTCAAGGGCGCACTGCAGGACAGCAACCGCTGGGTGCTCACCTACAGAACCAGCGAGGAGGCGGCCCAGTTGCCGCAACTGGCCAGCCAGTTCAAGGCGCAGCAGGAGCGTTTCCTGGCCCAGAGCAAGGGATGGCCCGGTTTGACGGGGTGGCGGAGGCAAGCGAGCGGTTTCGCCAGGTCGACGGGGCGCCCCGCGAGTTCTACGGTCTGGCGGATCAGGTGCTGACCCAGCACGGTCAGTGGGTGGCCGCACTCGATCGGCGCCATGAACTGGAGCTGGCGTTCATCCGGCTGGAAGATACCTACCAGTGGGCCGCCGACCTGTTGTTGCAGCAGACCGCGAGCAAACGCTCCATGCGCAACAAGGCCGAACTCATCACCTCCGGCATTGCCCGGGATCTGAAAAACATCCGCCGGGCCGATGCCAAGACCGATCTCAATGAATTGGAGAAGGTGCTCGGCAAGGATATCGAGATGGCACGCAAACGGCTCGAACGGGTGCAGGTGCCCGATGACGTGAGGCAGCGTTTCATCGTCAACCTCGATCGGATGCAGGAGCTGGCCCTCGGCCCGAAAGGGCTGCTGGCGACCATGCGCAATGGCCAGCAATTGGCGGCCTCGCTGCAGTCCCTGAACCAGCAGCTCGACACCAGTCTGGTCAACAGCCTGGCGCTGCTGGACGAGATGGCCAAATCGGCGGGCAGCATTGCCAGCGCGAGCCGGGTCGGGGCGGATGACGCCGTCAGCAGCGCCAGCGCCTGGATCCTGATCGTGTCGGCCATCTCCGCAGCCGCCGCGCTCCTCATCGGTTACACCACAGCCCGCAGCATCCAGCGTCCGCTGCAACTCATCGATCGGGAGCTGGATCGCATGGCCACGGGTGACATGACCCGGCGCATCGACTACCAGAGCCGCTGCGAGTTTGGCAGCCTGACCCGCTCCATCAACACCCTGGCAGACAAGACTGGCGAGCTGCTCGCCCAGATCAATGCCGGCTCGCGCCATCTGGTGGACGAGGCGAGCCGCGCCGCCGAGATAAGCGAGCGGGCCATGTCACGGGTGCAGGATCAGAAGAGCCAGACCGATCAGGTGGCTGCCGCCATCACCGAGCTGGAGGTGAGTGCGACCGAGGTGGCGCGATCCACTGACGGCACCAAGCGTGAGGTGGACCTGGCGGACGAAGAGGCCCGCGCCGGACGCAAACAGGTGGCGACTACGCGCCAGATAACCGAACAACTGGCGGGTGCCATGGAAGAGGCGGTCGGCATTACCCACAAGCTGGGGGAATTCAGCGACAACATCGGCAGCATCCTCGACGTGATCCGCAGCATCGCCGAGCAGACCAACCTGCTGGCGCTGAACGCGGCCATCGAGGCGGCCCGGGCGGGGGACGCAGGTCGCGGCTTCGCGGTGGTGGCGGACGAGGTGCGGGCACTGGCGAACCGGACCCAGACCTCGACCGAGGAGATCCAGGCCATGATCGAGAACCTGCAAAGTTCCAGCAAGCACGTGGTGGCCGTGATGGCACGCAGCCAGGAGCAGACCCAGGATTGCGTGGCCCAGACCCGGGTGATGGACGAGGCGCTGCAATCCATTGCCGAGCGAATGAGCGCCATCAAGGCGATGGCGGATCAGGTGGCTCATGCCGCCCAGGAACAGATCTCCGTGAGTCAGGGGGTTGCCCGTCATGTCGCCGGCATTGCGGATGTGGCTTACGAGACCGAGCGGGAGGCGCGGGAATCGGCCAGCAGCAGTGAGGTGCTGGCGGATCTGGTCGCCAAGCAGCAGCAATTGATCGCCCATTTCAAGGTGTAGGAGGACTTATGGCTAACAAGTGGATCGGGGCCCTGAGTCTCCTGTTGTGTGGCCAGCTGATGGCCAGCGAGCTGGTGATAGAGAGCTGGCGCATTGATGACAAGGCCTTGTGGGAACAGAAGATCATTCCTGCATTCGAGGCCGCCCACCCGGGTATTGAAGTGAAATTCAACGGGGTGCAGAACGTCGAGTACATGCCGACCCTCTGGGCCAGCCTCAAGGCGGGCAAGGCGGGGGATCTCATCACCTGCCGCCCGTTTGACGACTCCCTGGCCCTGTTCAAGGCGGGCCATCTGGTGGAGCTGAGCGAGATGGCGGGGATGGAGAACTTCCCGAGCTTTGCCCAATCCCCCTGGCAGACCGACAGTGGCGCCCAGACTTTCTGCGTACCCATGGCATCGGTGATTCACGGCTTCTTCTACAACAAGAAGATTTTCAGTGAGCTGGGGCTGACGGTTCCCCAGACCCGCGAGGCATTCTTCGCGGCCCTGGACAAGGTGAAGGCGGATGGTCGCTATGTTCCCCTCGCCGTGAGCGGCTCGGAGAGCTGGGTTGCCTCCGAGCTCGGTTTCCAGAACATAGGCCCCAACTACTGGAAGGGGGAGGATGGTCGATTGGCGCTGATCGGGGGCCAGGAGCGCTTCAACAACCCGCAATACGTCAAGGTGTTCGAGGAGCTGGCCCGCTGGCGTGACTACCTGGGGGAGGGGGGTGAGAGCCGCGACTACGCCACCACCAACGAGCTGTTCACCTCGGGCAAGGCTGCCTTCTATGCGGCGGGATCCTGGGAGATTGCCCCCTTCACCGGCAAGGTGGACTTCGGTGTCATGCGCCCGCCCGTGGCAAAGCAGGGGGATGGCTGTTTCTTCACCGATCACACCGATATCGGTATGGGGATGAATCCGGCCAGCAAGAACAAGGAGGCCGCCATGACCTTCCTGCAGTGGCTGACCACTCCCCAGTTTGCCGAGCTCTATACCAACTCGCTGCCCGGCTTCTTCTCGCTCTCCAACCACTTCTTTGAAGCCACCAATCCGGCGGCCAGAGAGATGATGGAGTGGCGGGATCAGTGCGATTCCACCATCCGGGTTGCCACCCAGATCCTCTCCCGCGGCACTCCCAAGCTCGGGGATGAACTGGCCGAGGTGAGCCAGCAGGTATTGCTGGGAACCGTGGCACCCAAGGTGGCGGCCGATCGCCTGGAACAGGGGTTGAAAGGGTGGTATGCCCCCCATCAGGGCAACCAGGGCAAGGGACAGGAGTGTCAGTGTGAGGCGAGCGTGCCTGCCGTCCCTGTGTCGGGTGCCATCGGGACCGAGCCTGCTGCGCCTGTGGTGCCGGATGGACAAGCGCCCTCCGGAGCGAGCGCAACCCAGCCTCCGTCAGTACCGGTGTCCGGAGCCGTCGCTCCAGCGCCTCCTGCCGAAGTGGAGGAGGCGCTCGCCAGCGAACTGGAGGGGGCACAGCCCTGATGGTTCACCATGCAAAACGGGAGGCCTTGGCCTCCCGTTTTGCATCTGCGTGATGACCTGTCATTCCCGTGGCAAGCGGCACAGGCTGCCAATACGGGCCACCGGCACGAAACCCAGAGTGCGATAGACCCGCTGGGCGTGATAGTGCTCGTCTGCCACTATGATGAGCGAACTGGCCCGTGCCAGTCCCTGGCGTGCGACCTGGCTCAGCAACAGACGACAGAGCCCCCGGTTTCGCCACTCTGCGTGCGTGCGCACCAGTTGAAAGCGTCCCAGGGTGCCGGTGAAGAAGAGTCCGCAGCTGGCAACCAGTTGATCCTGGTGCCATAACCCCCACCACTGTCCGAGCCCGTCATCGATCATGGCCTGATAGAGCTGGCGGCGTGACAAGAGATAGGGAAGATAGCGCTCCTCCGAATGGGCGGGATCCCGCTCTGCCAGCTCGAAGGCGAGCCACTGATCCCAGTCCGCCGCGGTGAACGGGCGAGCCGGGGCCAGGTCGCTGCCGGTGGGAGCTTGCCACTCCATTGCACCCAGCGCCAGTACCACGCACTCCATGTATTGGTATCCAGCCGCCACGAACCCGGCGACCCGGCTGTTCTGGCCTGCGGCGAGGGGCCACTGGAAGGTACGGTGGCGGATACGGGGATCCCAGCCAATCAGCCTGTCGAAACTGGCCTCGAGCCAGCCCTTGTCACGATCGCTTGGGGGGGTGGGCAGCAACAGGTAGTTGCCGAAGTAGTAGTCTGGAGAGCCCGGGGTGCGCACGGTCCAGAACGCATCATGATCCGTCACCTCGCCCTGATAGCGATCGAACAGCAGATCGGTGGCAAAACCGGGGTGATCTTCCATGATGGGGCTCCTGCAAACGCTTGAATTGCTTATCGGCAGGCGGGGAAAGAAGTTAAAAAAAGGCCGGGAAACCCGGCCAAACAATCACACGCAGATTCAGAACGTCCAGGACGATCCGCCCGCATCATAGCGTGCCTGACAGCATTTTGGGATGGGGTCGCTCATTACTTAGGTTGAATTGCAAAATAAAAAAATCGGCAATCCCCCTTGTCGCTGACAAATCGGTATTGACTTTGATCCGTTTTCTCATAAAGATAGAAAGACGTTTAGACGTCCAAACATCCGTTTTGGCGTGAAGGAATGGGTTGCAGGACAGGGAGAGAGCAGATGGGATTTCACAGCGCGCGTCAGGTTGAGGCACTCAACCAGAGTTTGGCGGATCTGGGTGGCGACATATCGGTCAGTTTCGAGTTTTTCCCGCCCAACAGCGAAGGGATGGAGAACACCCTCTGGCAGTCCATCGAGCGCCTGCAGGTGCTGGAGCCCAAATTCGTCTCTGTGACCTATGGCGCCAACTCGGGCACCCGGGACCGCACTCACAAGGTGATCAAGGACATCAAGGAGCGTACCGGCCTCATCGCCGCCCCGCACCTGACCTGTATCGACGCCAGCCGTGACGAGCTACGCACCATTGCCCGTGACTACTGGAACAGCGGTATTCGCCATATCGTGGCCCTGCGCGGAGACTTGCCTCCCGGTCTCGACAAGCCTGACATGTATGCCACCGACCTGGTCGCCCTGCTGAAATCCGAAGCCGATTTCGATATCTCGGTCGCCGCCTATCCGGAAGGTCACCCCGAGGCTCGCAGTGCGCAATCCGACTTGCTGAACCTCAAGCGCAAGATAGATGCCGGTGCCAACCGGGCCATTACCCAGTTCTTCTTCGATGTGGAGACCTATCTGCGTTTTCGGGATCGCTGCGCCGCCATCGGTATCGATGCGGAGATCGTGCCGGGGATACTGCCGGTCTCCAACTACCAGACCCTGGCCAAGTTTGCTGGTTTCACCAATGTGAAAATCCCGCGCTGGATGCACCAGCGTTTCGAAGGGCTGGAAAACGATCAGATGACGCGCAACATGGTGGGAGCCAGCATTGCCATCGACCAGGTGCGTGTGCTGAGTCAGGAAGGGGTGAAGGATTTCCACTTCTATACCCTGAACCGCTCAGAGCTGACCTACGCCATCTGTCACACACTGGGTGTGAGGCCGAAAGGTCAGGCCTGATCCGCGGCTCTGATACAGAAAAGCCAATGAGTCTTCTCATTGGCTTTTTGTTTTGGGCGACAGTCAGGGCCGGGTTGGCTGGATCTCCCTGGGCTCGAGATCGATGACTGCATTGCCGGCGGCACCGGGATACTGGTGATAGCTCTGGTCCTGCTCCAGGGTATAGAAGGTGTCGAGGTAGTCGTCGTTGTTGGTCATCCAGGAGTCCGGGAGTGCCTTGACGATACGACCGCCGAGGTCGAGGAAGGGCAGGGCCTCGGGTACGCCGCCCGCAGTGAAGCCGAGTTTGAGTGCGTCAATCAGGAGGGCGCTCAGCTCCTTGTAATTGACGTTGTCATCCTGCTCCATCATGACCACGTCGACGGCTCCCCAGCGGTAGCGATCCCAATAGACCAGGATCTGGTTGGGGGTGTAGTCGGTGTTGTCGTAGTCGAGATAGGGCATGTCGACGATATCCACCACAGGCTCGTCCCTGCCAGGATTGACCCCGGCCACGACGGCATAGACCTCGGCGGCGCCCAGCAGCCAGGGCTCCTGATCATCGTTGAGCCTGATCTTCTTGAGAATGCTGGTCTTGAGGGGCGTGGTGTTGCTGGTGGCACGGGGCGTCACCTGCATGTCGGCGGCAGCCAGCGCCTTTCGCATCACCTTCAGGCCGGCATTCTTGGCTTTGACCGGATCGGCCTCCACCACCAGTACCGGCCGCGCCGGCGGCTGGTTCACATCGAGATAGATCGGGTTGCCGGCGCTGTCGAACGCCTCGATGGCGCTCCAGCTCTTTTCGTCACCACTTGGTATGTAGGCAACCAGTGGCTCCACCCCTTGTTGCAGTGCATCCGCCTGATCCGGATTGGCCAGCCGCAGTTGCATCAGCTCCCTGACCTCGCCATCCAGCCCTTGCCGACTGATGGCCGCCTGGTTGGCACCCCGAGCCTGACGCTTCAGGCGGGGGCTGGCCTTTTGCAGCAGGTTGGGCAGCGGGCTCTGGTATTCCTGACTGTTCAGGAGTGGCAGCAGGTTCTTCTGCTGCAGCGCGAGCTGGCGTGCCAGCTCCCGATCGGTGTCGGCAGCCTGGGCCGTGGTGGCGCCCAGCAGTGCCAATAACAAAATGACAGCCTGATTCCTCATCTTCGTTCTCCAGTATTGAGTCTGACCACGGCGCTTGTCGGGAAGGATCTGCGCCGTTTTGTCACTAGAAAGGAATAAGGTTCATATGTGAACGCTCTTCTCAGGATTATGTGCTGCGTCTCACTGGAGTCTCCCCAGATGGTCAGGTCAGGCACGGAGCCGGTTGACTTGATGCAATGTCACTCCGATCAGCAATCCCCAGCAGGCAGACCCGACCCCGAGCAGGGTGATCCCCGAGGCCGTCACGAGGAAAGTCAGTAGCGCGGCTTCCCGCTCCTCGTCCTGCAGCAAGGCGCTGTGCAAGCTGCTGCCTATGGTGCCGAGCAGCGCCAGCCCGGCCACGCAGGTGACCAGCACCGCAGGGAATGCGCTGAACAGGGCAACCACGGTGGCACCGAAACAGCCTGTGAGCAGGTAGAAACATCCAGCCCACACGGCAGCAGGCCAGCGTCGAGTGACATCGTGATCCACTTCCTTGCCCATGCAGATGGCGGCAGTGATGGCGGCCAGGTTGAAGGCATAGCCGCCAAACGGTGCCAGCAGCACGCCGATGAATCCGGTCCAGCCAATCAGGGAAGAAGTGGCCGGTTGATAGCCGTGGGCGCGCAGGATGGCAATGCCCGGCATGTTTTGCGAGGTCATGGTAACGAGAAAGAGCGGGAGTGCGATGCCGAGCAGGGCGTCGATGGAAAAGGCTGGCGAGATCCAGACCGGGGTGGAAAGTTGCCAGTGAACCTCGTTGAGTTGCAGCTCGCCCCTCAGGGTGCAGAGCAGCATGCCGGCCGCCAGGACCAGCACCATGGTGTAGCGGTGCCAGAGGTGGCGACCCAGCAAGAAAGCCAGTAGCAAGGTGCCAAGCAGCAGAGGATCTTGCGGTGCCACCTTGAAGAGATCCAGCCCGAACCTGAGCAAGACTCCGGCCAGCATGGCGGCCGCCAGTGGGGCGGGAATGTGACGCATCAGCCTGTCGAACCAGCCGCTGATACCGCAGAGGGTGATCAGCAGTGAAGAGATGATGAAGGCGCCGATGGCTTCAGCCAGACTGAAGTTCCCCAGGCTGGTGATGAGCAGGGCGGCACCCGGGGTGGACCAGGCCGTCAAGACAGGCACCCGGTAATAAAGGGAGAGGCCGATGCAGCTGACCCCCATGCCGATACCCAGTGTCCATAGCCAGGAAGAGACCTGGGCTGCATCGGCACCGGCGGCCGTGGCGGCCTGGATGATCAAGACGACAGAACTCGTGTAACCCACCAATACGGCGATGAGTCCCGCGACCATGTGGGGGAGGGCTAGGGGCATGGGAAACTTCCTTGTGGATGCTGATAGCTTGTGCGCTATTGCGTACAATGTGGTTTGGACTATAACGCTGTGCGTTATGGCGCACAATATGGTTCGAAGAAATCGGAGAATAGATGCAGGAGATGAGTCGCTATCTGGCCCAGCGATTGAAAGGGCTGCGCACTGAAAGAGGATGGAGCCTGGATATGGCCGCCCGTGAAACGGGGGTGAGCAAGGCCATGCTGGGACAGATCGAGCGAGGTGAATCCAGTCCGACGGTGGCAACATTGTGGAAGATTGCCACCGGTTTTCGGGTCTCTTTCTCCAGTTTCATTGAGCCGACACCAGCGGCACAGGGAGAGACGGTATACCGTATTGCCGATGATATTCGACAGCAGCCGGCGGGAGAGGGGATGCAGGTTGCCCCGCTTTTCCCCTATGAGGCCCGCTTTGGTTTCGAGTTGTTCGAACTGACCCTGCTACCTGGCTACCAGCGGGAGTCAGAACCCCATGAACCCGGAGTGACCGAACATGTCATCGTCATCAGCGGTGTGATGGAGGTACTGGTTGACGGGGCGTGGCGTTCCCTCGATCAGGGTGAGGCCGTCCGATTTGCAGCGGACCGTACCCATGGCTATCGCAATCTTGGGGTCGCTCCCGCCATCTTCCACAATCTGATCCACTATCCGGCCATGGCCACGCGATGATTAGCCGGGGCGGCCATCCGCCCTGGGACTGGTCAGTATGGGGGTATAAACCCAGATGAACAGACCGTAGGCGGCAACCCAGCTCCATCCGCTGAGGTTCCATCCCGTGAGGGTGAGATTTGGCCAAAAGAGAGGGAGCAAGACCCGCAACAGCGCGGACAGGATCACCAGTGCAAATGCCGCCGTGATCCTGCGTCCTATCTGCAGGGCTCTGCCACTGTGTCCGAGGGATACACGGGCTATCATCCCGAGGATCATGGCCCCCATGCTGCCCGCGCTGAACAGATGGCTGGCCAGTGACAAGGCAATCGGCCAGCCAGCCGTGCGTGCCGCCAGGGCGGTCAGCCCCAGTGGGATAAAGAGGTAGGCCAGGTGAAGCGACCACAGCAGGGGCTGGGCCAACGTGGTTCCGGGTCGCCAGCGCAGCTGCCTGTAGAGGTGAGCCCCTGCCGCCACTATATATAGAGGGAACATCTGAATTCCGATGACCCACTGTGTCGGGAGCACCAACCAGAGCAGCAGGATGAGCCACAGAGACGCGAGGGCAATGCGCTCCAGCCACGGCAGTGGTAATGCTTTTTCCGTCCCAGTGGCTCTGGCGGTAAAGAAGGGAATGACACGTCCTCCCATGACGGCAATCAGGGTCGTGAAGAGGAGCACGGTTGCAAGCAGGATATGTTCCACCAATGGCCATTCGGCATGCCACCGCCAGCAAGCGGTATTGAGCAGGGTCAACACGAGAAGCAGGGGAACAAAAAAGAGATTGCGCCACTGGCGCGTCACTATGATGGGTCTGGCGAGGAACCACGTACAGAGGGGCAACCAGGCCAGGTCCATGACCATCAGAGTGACATTGCTTTCTCCAAACCAGGGGAGCAGGCCTCTCGGGATGGCCCACAATCCCACGACCAGTGCCAGCGGCCAACCGCGTACACCTGGGTGAGCGGTCCAGTTCTGGACGGCGGTAAGCAGAAAACCCGCCACTATGGCGGCACCAAAGCCGAACAACATTTCATGTGCATGCCACCAGATAGGGTTGCTAATCCCGGGCAGAGCGAACCAGCCGTTGAGTTGCCCCAGCCAGCCCAGCATCGCCAAAGCCGAGAACAAGGCGCCAAACAGGAAGAAAGGCCGAAACCCGAGGCGGAACAGAGGAACGATTCTCTCCTCTTTGCGGCTATCCAGGATCTGGTGCATGAATGAATCCTTAATTGAACATTTGAAAAGCCAATTATAAAGTGGCTTTTCAAATGTTCAATTTAAATCCAATGACAGCCCGAAATGGTGGTGACGCGAACGAAACAGAACCGCTTTGCTGCATATCTGAGCGAACGGTTCTTCTCGGTGAAAAAGCCCTTGTCATCCCGGCGCGGCTCCCTATAATGCGCCCCTACCAGCACGGCGGACCACGCCGAACTGATGAGCCAGCTTCCTAGCGAAGTGGGCGGCGAAAGAAAAGCGAAAACAACCGCTTGACTTTCGAAGTGAGGAGCGTAAGATGCGCATCCTCAACGCGACAAGCGTGACGCTCTTTAACAATTTGAATCAAGCAATCTGTGTGGGCACTCACAGCATCGAGCATCAAAAACAATTTTTGATATCAATGTCTGATGAAGTGACCAAAGCAACGAAAGTTGCAGCAGTTAATTCAGCAATTCATTGAGCCGCCTTAACAGG
>NZ_JAPDBZ010000131.1:0-11277 GCF_027705505.1 Aeromonas sp. QDB56 | reverse complement strand
GTCATGACGGGCCAGCCTTATCCTGACGTATTCAACCTGACCTCGGCTTAGTCAAGCCGGGGCCGGTGAACGGTTACACGCGAACGGTTGGCGCCGCGCCCAGGCGCCATCAACAATCATGCCCGCACAGGGGCGGGCATGAGGGGGACCAGGGTCAGCCTGAGGCGCCTCAGGCGGCATCCATGTGGAGCCTTGAAATCAGTTCATTGACCTCGAGCACCGTCTGGCGATGGGGAATGTCGGCTTGCAATGGCATCATCAGCAAGCCCGACTGGAAATCGAAGCGCCCCCTGCCGTGGATGTAAATCCTCCCCTTGAAGAAGGTTTTGACATGTTTTGCCACCATCAGTGGCAGGTACTTCTTGAACACTCTCATCGTTTGCAACCTCTTGAAGTTGTATCCGTATGACAGCAGCTTATGCGAAATAATTCCGTTAAATTTATATAAAAAACCGGAAAAATCGACTCTCTCTTCCCCAAAAAACCAAATTGTAACCTATTATTAACTTTTACCGTATTGTATGCGGTCCTTCCAGCCAGAGCAAGACTCCTTTGCCATCTTGCCACTCGATGCAGGCCAGGCCGGAGGTGGCGAACATGGGGGCGCCCGCAGCCGGACAGAGGCTCTGCACCAGATACCCCACCAGAGGCAGGTGGCTGACCATGAGAATGTTGTCGTGCTCCGCCGCCAGCGCGGTGAGGTAGCTCGCCACGAAGGCCGGATCGCCATAGGGGGTGATCCCGCCACTCTCCTCGATCTTGAGGGCCTCGGGCAGCTCGGGGGCGATGGCCTGCCAGGTCTGTCTGGCACGCAGGTAGTTGCTGTGGATCACCAGGCTCAGGGAGCCGGTCAGCTGGGGAGCCAGCCAGCATGCCATGTGGATGGACTCTTCGATGCCTTGTTCGGTCAGTGGACGCTGTTCATCAGTCTTTGCGTTCATGCCAGCCTGGCCATGACGCATGATGTAGATTTTCATTACAACCTCGCCCAGGGGGCCTGTTTAAATAGCCGGGGGATCTTACCCCGCCATGCCGGGGGAAACAATTGCGCTACCTCTCAGAAAAGGGTTTGCCTCGTGAGATAGCGAGGTCGATAATCATGTTTAAATTCAAATAAATTCACCGCGAGTCACGCCCCAATGAGCCCATATGCCAGTCCCAACGACCATCGGCAGTATCACTATCTGGAGCTGGCAAACCGGCTCAGGGTCTTGCTGATCTGTGATCCCGAGACCGACAAATCCGCCGCCTCCCTGGCGGTGAATACCGGCCACTTCGACGATCCTGCCGATCGCCAGGGCATGGCCCATTTCCTCGAGCATATGCTGTTTCTCGGTACCCGCACCTACCCCAAACCCGGTGAGTACCAGCAATTCATGAGCCGTCACGGGGGCAGCAACAACGCCTGGACCGGTACCGAGTTCACCAACTTCTTCTTCGACATCGACAACGGCTTCTTCGAGGCGGGGCTCGACCGGTTCTCCCAGTTCTTCATCTGCCCCACCTTTGCACCGGAGTGGGTCGACAAGGAGCGCAACGCGGTGGACTCCGAGTACCGCCTCAAGCTGCAGGACGACGTGCGCCGCAGCTACCAGGTGCACAAGGAGACGGTCAATCCGGACCACCCCTTCTCCAAATTCTCGGTGGGCAACCTCGACACCCTGGCGGATCTCCCCGGCCGGGATCTGCGTTCGGATCTCATTGCGTTCTACGAAACCCACTACAGTGCGGATCGCATGGCGCTGGTCATGCTTTCACCGGCACCCATCGAGACCCAGCTGGCCTGGTGTGATCGCTTCTTTGGTGCCATTCCGGATCGCCGCCTCGGCCCTCCGGTACTGAGCCATCCTCTCTATCGGCTCGATGATCTCGGCATTCGCATCCAGCTGACCCCGGTCAAGGAGACCCGCAAGCTGGCGCTGACCTTCCCGCTGCCGTGCGTGGATGAGTATTACGACAAAAAACCCCTCACCTTCCTGAGCCACCTCATCGGCTATGAGGGGGAAGGCAGCCTGCTCTCCCTGCTCAAGGGGCGGGGCTGGGTCAATCAGCTCGCCGCCGGCGGCGGCATCAGCGGCGCCAACTTCAAGGACTTTGGCGTGAGCTTTGGCCTCACCCCCCTTGGGCTTGAGCATGTAGACGAGATCATCGCCGCCCTGTTTGGCTATCTGAAGCTCATCGAGCGGGGCGGGGTGCAGGCCTGGCGCTATGAGGAGAAGCGCAGCGTGCTGGAATCCGCCTTCCGCTTCCAGGAGCGGGGCCGGGCCCTCGACACCGTCTCCGGCCTCGTGCTCAACCTGTTCAGCTACGGGCCGGACGATCTGCTCTACGGCGACTACATGATGCGCGGGTTCGATGAGCCGCTGATCCGGCGCTTCCTCGCCAAGCTGACGCCCCACAACCTGCGGGTGACCATCCAGGCCCCGGAAGCGAGCACGGATCGCCTCGCCCGCTGGTACCAGACACCCTACAGCGTCCAGAGCATCAGCGAGGCCGAGAAGATCCGCTGGCAGCAGAGTGAACCGGATCCCGCCCTGCACCTGCCGGCGCCCAACCCCTTCATCAGCACCCGCCTCGACGCCCGTCTGCCGGCGCTGCCCGCCGACATGCCGTCCTGCCTCATCGACAGGCCCGGTTTCCGGCTCTGGCACCTGCATGAGCATCAGTTCAGCGTGCCCAAGGGCAGCCTTTATATCTCCGTCGACAGCGAACATGCGGTCAAGAGCCCGCGTCACATCGCCATGGCGCGTCTGGCCGTGGAACTGCTCACGGATCACCTCAACGCCCTCACCTACCCGGCGGAGCTCGCGGGCCTTGGCTACCAGATTTATGCCCATCAGGGGGGCTTTACCATCAACCTCAGCGGCTTTGCCGACAAGCAACCGCTGCTGCTCGACATGATCCTCGGCAACCGCACCCTGGGGTATCCGGATCCGGCCCGCTTTAGCGAGATCAAGGAGCAGCTTATCCGCAACTGGGAGAACCAGTCCAAGACCCGCCCCATCTCCCAGTTGTTCAACCAGCTCACCAGTTTGCTGCAACCCAACAACCCGCCCTTCGAGCAGCTGTTGCGCCACCTGCGCACCGTCGAACTCGGGGAGATGCCCGGCTTCGTCTCCGAGCTCTTTGCCAGGGTGCATCTGGAGGCCCTGGTACACGGAGACTGGACGGCCGCCGAGGCCCTCGAACTCGCGGCCCTGCTGGAGCGCCACCTCGGTGCCAACAGCCAGCCCAGCGCCGAGACCCGCCGCCCCCTCATCTCCATCCAGGACAGAGGCACCCTCATTCGCGAGCAGGGGTGCGATCACGAGGACTCGGCGCTGCTGGTCTACTACCAGTCCCGCACCACCCGGGCGCGGGATCTCGCCTGCTTTACCCTGGCGAACCACATCATGTCCTCTACCTTCTTTCACGAGCTGCGCACCCGCCAGCAACTGGGGTATGTGGTGGGCGCCGGCAACCTGCCTCTCAATCGCCATCCGGGGCTGATCTTCTATATCCAGTCGCCGGTGGCGGGACCGCAGATCCTGCTCGATGCGGTGGAGGAGTTTATCGACCTCTTCCCGCTCGCCATGCTCGAATTTACCGAGCAACAGTGGCAAGAGAGCAAGGCGGGGCTGCAAGCCCAGTTGAGCGAGCGGGATGCCAACCTGCGCAGTCGCGGCCAGCGGCTCTGGGTCAGCATCGGCAACAAGGATCTGGGGTTTGATCAGCGGGAACGGGTCTGCGACGAGGTGGGCAAGTTGAGCCGCGCCGATCTGGTGCGCTTTATCACCCAGCTGCGATCGCGCACCTCCGATCGGCTGATCCTCTGCAGCTATGGTCAGGGGCACGAACATGACGAGCGGATCACCGGCCAGTTTATCGACGATCCACGGGCATTTCGGCTCAACGCCGCCACCTTCGAAGGCTGACCTCCCCTGTTGGCAACGCGCAGGCAATAAAAAGCCGACCCTGTGGGGTCGGCTGGAAAAACCATAATCAATTGCGACCAGAGCCGCCAAAAGTGAACATGAGCGTGAAAATCAGACACTGGGTTGATGTTCGACCGGCGTTCAAACCAGAGCTCATCGGTCGGCACCAGCAGTGATTGAGAAACAGCCTCATCTTAGGCATTTCCCTGATTTTCCACGTTGATCTATGTCAAAGGAGGTAAAACAAGCGCCACTTCCCTCGTTGGCAGCGGCCTCGCGCCCTCCTCAGCCCCGGCGGATAAGCCGGTAAGCCACCTCGTCGAAATAGGAGAGCTGCCCCGAGAGCACCCTGGGGTGACCCAGCTCAGCCCCCCGGCCCAGCACCTCGACACCAAAGTCGCGCTCAAACAGGGTGCGCACCTCCATCTCCCCCACCGAGAACGGCGGCTGTAGCTGCTGCTCGGGCTGATACTCGAGGGTCACCAGCAACACCTGCCCTCCCGCCTCCACCAGGCGGCTCATCAGGGCGGCATACTGGCGGCGCATGGCGCCCGGCAAGGCGATGAGGGCCGCCCTGTCATAGACCAGGCGATAACGCTGACCAAGCTCCGGAGCGGCGAAGAAGTCCCCCTGATAGATGCGCAGATCCTCGTGCCGGTGGCACTGATAGGGACCCACCTCGCTTCTCTCTGCACTCAGGTTGTTCTCGTCAAAAAACTGGGTAATGGCGAGCTCGGAGAGCTCGAAGCCATCCACCGGATGCCCCTGCTCACGCAGCCAGAGCATGTCCCGGGACTTGCCGCAAAGGGGCACCAGCACGGGGTCGCTCCCTTGCTGGGCCGACCACCAGGATTGCAGCCAGCGGTTGAAATCTGCCTGATGAAAGCCAATCCGGTTCTCTTTCCACTTCTGGTGCCAAAATGCCGCTTCCATCATCTTCCTCTCGTCATCTGCAATGGTGCATCACTATCACAACTTCACCGAAGTGGCGCAAGCCCCATGATCCCGCCCCTGTGCAAGAGAACGCCCACGATGGGCAGGCCTCAGGCCACGACCCCAGGCAGGCTTGTCGCCATCGCTGCCAGCCGGGTCAGGATCTGCGCGAAGGTGGGTCGCCGGGAAGGCACCTCAAAGCCGCACTCTCTGGCCAGTCGATGAAGGGGGTCAAGGTCGGCGTCGCCCCCATTACAGCGCGCCAGCAGCTCGGCCAGCAGGCAGCCAAAGGCCCGCACTTCCAGGCGCTCCAGCCGCCCGGCCAGCACCTCATCGGCGCGGTCGTAACAGGAGGCGGCACCAAAGTCCCCGAGCAGCACCCGGTCCGGCGCCTCCTGCGACGAGTGGGGCATCGCGGGCTGCAAGGAGTACAGCAGGTTGTGTGCGTAGAGATCGCCGTGGAGGATGCCCCGCTCGTGCAGGTGTCGGGCGGCCGCAGCCACCCCCTGCACCATGGCCATCACCTGGGCCGGAGTGAAGTTCAGATCCGCCCCATAGACATCCCGGGTACAGGAGTCCAGGCTCGGGGGCCTCGCCAGGGTGGCGAAGGCGGGGTCTATCAGGGGCATCACCAGTGCCGGGATGCCGGAGGGATGATCGCTCACCCGCCCCATCACCCCGACCAGGTTTGGATGGCGACCGGCGGCCAGGGACGCCCCCATCTCGCTCAGGGGCAAGCCATCGCTGGTGACGGCCCCCTTGAAGAGCTTGACCGCCACCGCCCAGGGCCCTTCAGCCCTCTCCCACTCGGCGCGATAGATGACGCCGGATGCTCCCTCCCCGAGCACATCCCCCAGTGAGAGCGCCTGCCAGGGGATCTCGGTAGTGAACACCGATGTGCCGTTCAGACACGCCTGCTCATCACAGAAAGGGTTGCCCGCGAAGGCCAGCCAGGACAGGCGCGGCAGGGAGAGCAGCCACTCTGGAAGCGCCTCGAGCCGGTTGGCGGCGATGCGCAAAAGCTCCAAACGGTGGCAACCGGCAAGCGTCTCGGGAAGCCCAGCGAGCCGGTTGCCCGAGAGCATCAGCTTTTGCAGGGCGTCGCACTGCCCCAGCTCGTCCGGCAGTCGTTCAATGGCATTGTCGGTCAGGATCAGCCAGCGCAATCTGGCGGGCAGGGAGGTGGCCGGGACGGTCGCGATGCGGTTGGCCTTGAAGCCCACCATGGTGAGCGCAGGGCAGCGCCCCAGCACCTCGGGCAGTTCGGTGAAGTTGTTCTCGGAGCAGAAGAGGATGCGCAGCTTCTTGCATTCGGCCAGCGCGTCAGGCAACTCGCTCAGCTGGTTGCCGGTGAGATCCAGCACCTCCAGGGTCTCCTTGAGGCTCAGGATCTCGGGAGGGAACACCGCGAGGTTTTCAGCAAGTTTGAGGTGGCGGGCGCCGCAGAGTTCGCCTGCGCGAAGCTGTTCCAGGGTATGCATGGGATCGTCTCTATCAACATTCGGGCTTGCGGTGGCTCACTGCGGGCACTCCCCCCAGACCACAAAGGAGGGGCATTATAGGGAATGACGGCCAAAGATGGCCGATTTTCTTGCAAAGCCTTCTCTTGCAAAGGCCCCCCATCGCCACACTCCCGCTCTCCGTTGCCATGAACCATCCCGGTCGCGTGCTTGGGTGGTTGAACATTTGATTGGCACCATATAGTATGGCACCATATAAAGTCATTCGAGACTCACCATCATGATCACGCTGGAACAGAAACACCTCGCCCTGCTCGAAGATGCAGAGTGCCGCGGACACGCGGACACCCAAAACATACGCGTCTGCTTTGAGGTGTTGACCCTCGCCGCTGCCATCGATCAGGCGTGCGCGGCGCGCCTGGCCCCTCACCGCCTATCCGAAGGCAAGTTCGTGCTGCTGTTTTTGCTGCGCGACCTGCCACAAGGGCTGGCCCCCCACGAGCTTGCCGACAAGGCGGGGGTCACACGGGCCACCATCACCGGCCTGCTCGACGGGCTGCAACGGGACGGCCTGCTGGCTCGCCACAGCGACAGCCAGGACAGGCGAAAGATCTCGGTGCGCCTGACAGAGCAGGGCCAGGCCTTGGCGCAGCACCTGCTCGATGAGCACAGCCAGTGGATAGGCTCCCTGTTTGCCGGGTTCGATCAGGCAGAGCGGGAAACCCTGAGCGCCCTGCTCAAGCGAGCCTGGCTCAATGTCATCTCATCCCGGGCAGGCTGCACTGAGGACGCCACAGAGGAGCACCCATGACACGCAGCCGCATCACGGATATCACCCCCTCACGCCTCGCCCAGCTCAACCGGGGAGAGGCTGAGGCAAGCAACCTGACCGAATGCCTGGCGGTGGATTTTGCCCCCCTGATGCAGTGTACCCTGCCTTCGCTCGGGCCCCAGGCGCTGGCATCGATGCACGCCGCATCCGGGGAGGGCATTACCCGGCGCATGGCGCTGGCCGCCAGGCTGCTCCTGACCGAGAGCGGCACGAGGGATCTTGCGGCGCTCAGCCGTCATCCCTCCGATACCGTGCGGGGCTGGGCCTGTTTCATGGTGGGGGCGAGCGAGGGGCTGTCGCTCAGCGACCGCCTGGCCCTCATTCGTCCCCTCGCCGATGACCCGCACTTTGGGGTGCGCGAGTGAGCCTGGATCGCAATGCGAACGACCATTGCTGCGCAGCTCGAGGCGGCCATTGCCGCCCTGGTGCCCTGGACGGCGGAGCCGTCCGAGCGACTGCGACGCTTTGCCAGCGAAGCAACCCGGCCCCGCGGCGTCTGGTGTACCCATCTTGCGTCCCTGCGACAAGCACCGGAGCAGGCCCTGATGCTGCTCGAGCCCCTCAGGGCCGATCCCGCCCCTTATGTGCAGGACTCCGTCGCCAACTGGCTGAACGATGCGAGCAAAGACAGGCCACAGTGGGTCACTGACCTCTGCGCGCGCTGGTCTCGCGAAAGCCCCAGCCCCGCGACAACCCGGATTTGTCAACGCGCCTTGCGCACCTTGCGCAAGGGCCAACTCCCGAAGGAACCCCTATGACCCACTATCTGGCAGAGCTCTACACCCCCACTCCCGCCTGGCTGTCATTGAGCCAGACGGCCCGTCAGCAGTTCTTCGAGGCCATTGGCACAAGCATGGCCAACCTCGCCGCCCTCGGGGTGGAGCCCATCGCCCTGGGCGAGACCGATGCTGCCACCCTCCATGGTGCGCCCCACCCCTTCTTCGCCATCTGGCGCGGGCCGGATGCCGCGGCCATCGAGGCCCTCGTCCAGGGGATAGCCGCATCGGGCTGGCACGACTACTTCGAGACGGTCAACGCCACCGGCGCCGGGGTCTCTCTGGGTGAGCACCTTGCACAGTTGGCCGCCCTGCCCTGCGCCGCCACATCCAGCCCCGCCCTGGCCTGATAACCCCTAAAAGAGGGTTATCCCACCAGGCCTTGCGTCAGTGCCGCCGACACCGGTGGCACTGTTTTCCATGCCCTGCCCTTGCAAACCCAGGTCACCACCACCTGGGAAAGCGGCGCCACAGCCCCGCTCCCTTCCCACTTCCTTCCCACTCCCTTCAAAAAACGCTGATATCTCCCGATGCCGTGATGGCCCATCGCCGATGGCACAAGTGAGCAAGATCCGGGTCGTCGTGACGAAGGTTCGCCGCCATATTGCTTTCAAACCAACAGTGCTTTCGACCCCCCAAAGCTTTGAACCAAAGGAGGGTTGAACCAAAGGAGGTTTGAACCAGGAGGGGGTTGAACCCATCCACTTGTCTGCCAACCCTGCATGAGCATCACCACCCGGCGCCATGCACATCACGCGAGGGAACTGTCATGTCATTACACAACAAGGTCGCCATCATCACGGGCGCCAGCTCCGGTATCGGCCGCGCCAGCGCCATCCTGTTTGCAAGGGAGGGGGCCAGCGTCGTCCTGGGTGCCCGCCGCCAGCCCGAGCTGGATGCGCTGGTGGAGGAGATCCGCCACGAGGGGGGCCAGGCGGTGAGCCTGGCGGGAGATGTGAAAAGCGAAACCTATGCCCGCGCCCTGGTGGATCTCGCGCTGACCCGTTTTGGCGGACTCGATATCGCCTTCAACAACGCCGGCACCACGGGAACACCGGGCAGCGTGCCGGGGCTTGAACTGGCGCAGTGGCAGGAAACCCTGGATACCAACCTCACCAGCGCCTTTGTGGGAGCCAAGTACCAGATCCCCGCCATGCAGGCACGCGGGGGCGGCTCCCTTATCTTCACCTCCACCTTCGTTGGCCACACCCTGGGGCTGCCCGGCATGGCGGCCTATGCCGCGAGCAAGGCGGGTCTCATCGGTCTGACCCAGGTGTTGGCCGCCGAATATGGGGCACAAGGGGTGCGGGTCAACGCCCTGCTGCCGGGGGGCACCGACACCCCCATGGGGCGGCAATGCTGTTCAGATAAGCACATTTTTGACTAATTATTCATAAATGCGACTTGAGTTGGGGGAGCAAGGCTGTTTCCAGTCGATGTTCCTTCAGCCTTTATCCAGCGTGGCTTGCAATAGAAAGAGGGAGGCATCATGCCTCCCTCATTTTTTAGCCCTGATACTACGTGGACTGGAACTCAAATTCTCTTAAGTGAACAGCATTGCCATGGGGCGGGCCTTTACCGATACACCGGAGAGTCTCGCCTTTGTGCAGCATATGCATGCCCTCAAACGGCTGGCCCAACCGGAGGAGATCGCCCGCTCGGCCCTTTATCTCGCGTCCGATGCCTCCAGCTTTACCACCGGCATTGCCCTGCTGGCCGATGGTGGGGTATCTATTTGTCGCACATGACCTTGTCGCACCCAAGATCCTGCGGCTGCCAACCTATCGTGAGAGCGCTCTATGTCTGATTACGCCCGCATCGCCGATGCCATCCGTTTTATCGCAAGCCAGGTGGCGCGCCAACCCACCCTGGACGAGATAGCGGCGCACGTTCACTTGAGCCCCTTTCACTTCCAACGGCTGTTCAGCCGCTGGGCCGGGGTGACGCCCAAACGCTACTTGCAGGTGCTGACCCTGAAGCGGGCCAAGGCGCTGCTGCAGGAGTCGCGCCCGCTGCTGGAGGTGGCCGATACCCTGGGCCTGAGCAGCGGCTCGCGCCTCTACGATCACTTCGTGCAGCTCGAAGCGGTGACGCCGGGCGAATACAAACAGCGCGGGGCCGGGCTGGTGATCGATCACGGGATGCACGACACCCCCTTCGGCCAGGCGTTCGTCGCCCTGACCCCGCGGGGGGTGTGCAACTTCTCGTTTCTCGATGACCAGGCCCCACAAACGCCGCTGAGTGCCCTCGCCCAGCGTTGGCCTGAGGCAGAGCTGCGAGAAGCGCCCTCACGCACCCTGGGGGTCATCCACACCATGTTCGATAGCAGCAAGAAGGCGGATCGCCCCCTCTCCTTGCACGTGAGCGGCACCAACGTTCAGATCAGCGTCTGGCGGGCGCTGCTCGCGATCCCGCCCGCCAAAGTGGTGAGCTACGCCCAGGTGGCGAGCGCCGTCGGCAACCCCAAGGCGCCCGCGCCGTGGGGCTAGGGAAGGTGCGAATAAGTCATATGGCACGAGAGCATTTACTGGTAACCCATTGATATTAAATGACTAAAATTTTCATTTTTTGTTCGTGGGATACTTGTTCGCACTTTCCCTAGCCAGCATGACAGATAAACAAAAGAGGATGATGATAATTTGCTGAGCAAGATCAACAAATTAATCGATAAGTTTCTATGCTGACCGCACATAAGAGGTGCTTAGTTGTGGAAAAAAAAGACGCCCTAAGGCGTCTTTCTTATTGCTGGTTGAGGCAAACCGGTTGGAAGCGATTCCCCTTCCCCGCCTTGCCCCACTACCCAATCAGATCGGGGTAATGGAGGTGATATGGGCCGACCCATCCAGGGATTGGAAGATCTGTACCACGGCTTCCCCGTGGATGGGGTTGGGCAGTGGCACAGTGCTCTTGCACTTGAAGCGGTAATTGGTGCCGGCCACCACTTGGGTGGAGACTTCAAAGGGTTGGTACTGCACCCCGACAAATCCTTCCAGTGCCTAGTTGAATACTGCCTGATCTTTGGCGCTCAGCTTGTGGTAGGCAGTCCATCCGCCCAACAACACTGCTTGTTCTGACATAACAAACCCTCCGTGATCTCTTCTCCCTACTCGTTTGTCTGTTCGGGTTCCACCCCGTTTATTCAAGTGGTGTCCGGACTCCACCGGGGGCCATACCAGATTTGGTATGTACGGTGTCGACAGTGCACATGAAGGCGTTGCTGTCGCCCCCTCCCCTGCTGCCACGACCGCCGCCTCACGGCGCAGGTCTTAATTGGCACGGCAGAGCCTAAATAACTGATCCCAATAGTGCTACACCTTCGCTGTGCCATAGCCATTCCCCGGGAAAGGAGACACGGTATCCAT
>NZ_JAPDBZ010000130.1:0-11485 GCF_027705505.1 Aeromonas sp. QDB56 | reverse complement strand
GGGGCAGGTCTGCCCCGTGTCTCTGACGGCTCACTCTTGTTCCTGCAACATCTGATCGCCAAGATGAAGCCGGAGGGCGCCCGCATCGGCATCATCCTCAACGGCTCTCCGCTCTTTACCGGTGGGGCGGGTAGCGGCGAGAGCGAGATCCGCCGCTATATCCTCGAGCACGACCTGCTCGATACCCTGGTGGCCTTGCCCACCGACATGTTCTACAACACCGGCATCGCCACCTATATCTGGGTGCTGTCGAACCACAAACCGGCGGAGCGTAAGGGCAAGGTGCTGCTGATCAACGCCAGCGACATGCACAGCCCCATGCGTAAGTCGTTGGGCTCCAAGCGTAAGCAACTGAGCGAAGAAGCCATCGAGGAAGTAGTGCGTCTCGCCAGCCGTTTTGAGGCGAGCCCGATCGCCAAGATCTTCCCCACCACCGCCTTCGGTTATCGCCGTATCACGGTGGAGCGGCCGCTGAAACTGGCGTTCTACCCGCAGGATGCCGAGCGGCTCGCCAGTCTCACCGCCGACAAGGGCTGGGCCAAGCTCGATGGCACCTTGCAGTCTGCCATTCTGACGGCCCTGGGCCAGTTCAGCGAAACCAAGTTGCTCTCTCGCGACAAATTCAAAAAGCAGCTGACCAAGTTGCTGGGGGAGGTCAAGCTACCAGCCCCGGCCTTTAAGCTGCTGGTGAGCCATCTGGCTGAGCAGGACGACGCCGCCGAAGTGTGTAAAACCAAGGGCGAGCAGGAGGCTAATGCGGATCTGCGGGATAACGAAAATGTGCCGCTGGGGGAAGACATTCATGAATATCTGAAGCGTGAGGTGCTGCCCCATGTGCCGGATGCCTGGATTGACACCAGCAAAACCGATCCGCTCGATGGTCAGGTGGGCATCGTCGGTTATGAGATCCCCTTTAACCGCCACTTCTATCAGTACCAGCCGCCCCGCGAGCTGGCAGCCATCGACGCCGATCTCGATGCGGTCGCCAAGGAGATCATGCAACTGCTGGCGGAGGTGCATTCATGAGTGTGATAGAACATCAGGCAGAGCGAGTGGGTAAATATCAACCATACCCTGAATACAATAACAGTAGTTACTCTTGGATGGCGAAAATTCCAAGTGGTTGGCTGAATGGTCCATTAAAAAGAATTGCATACTTGCAGGCTGGTTTTGCTTTTAAGGGGGATACCTTTAATTCATCTGAAGGTGTGCCAATTGTTCGGATGAACAACATATTGAATAGTGGGGGATTAAGTCTGGATGATGCTGTTCGTGTTCCTGAGATAGATGTTAAGCCTGAGTTTTATCTAGCTACTGGGGATATCGTTATGGGGATGTCAGGTAGCATAGAAAATATAGCTAAGGTTCAAGGTGACGATCTTCCTTGCGCATTAAATCAGCGAGTAGGTCGCTTCTTTTTACGAGCGGTAGATGATGGTTTTCTCTGGTACATAATTCAATCAAATGGATTTAAACAGCAGGTTTCACTTGCCGCAACTGGTACAGCACAACTAAATATCAGCTCGGACCAAGTCGGGAATACTCTTGTAAGTTGGCCTGTATCGTTGCTTGAACAAAATATAATTGCGGCCTTCCTCGACTATGAAACTGCCCGGATTGATCGGCTGATTGCCCAGCAGCAGCGGCTGATCGAGCTGCTTAAAGAGAAGCGGCAGGCGGTGATCTCCCACGCTGTCACCAAGGGCCTCAACCCCAAGGCCCCCATGAAAGACTCCGGCGTCGAGTGGCTTGGCCAAGTGCCGGAGCATTGGGCTGTAGTCAAATTGAGTTATGTTTTGTCACTTAAAAGTGGGGACGGAATTACGTCGAATGAAATTGAGCCAGAGGGCACTTATCCGGTTTATGGCGGGAATGGACTTCGGGGCTACTGTGAACAGTTCAACTGTAATGGGACCTATGCTCTTATTGGACGTCAGGGGGCACTATGTGGCAATGTTAATGTAGCCGATGGAAAATTCTTTGCTTCCGAGCACGCTGTGGTTGTTTATCCTCGAATTCAATTTGATGTTAGGTTCTTGTCTGAATTTTTGAGATTTATGGACTTAGGTCAGTATTCTGTTTCTGCCGCCCAGCCAGGTATATCTGTTGAACGAATAAGTATGCTCTCGATAGCAGTTCCACCAATAGAAGAGCAGTCTCTTATTGGGCAAAGAATATCGCAGGTTGACCTGCAGATTGAAAGGTTAGTAGTGAAGGCTGAGGCTGGTGTGTTGCTGCTTAAAGAACGCCGTACTGCCCTGATCTCCGCCGCAGTCACCGGCAAGATCGACCTACGGGGCTGGACGCCACCCGCCGACGAGGTTGCTGCATGAGTGCAATGCCGAAAACCGAGGCGACTGATGCGATTGCTTCAACCAGCAATGACGAGCAGTACCGCTCGCTGACGGAGCTGATTTTCGATAGCAAGGAGCTCGATAAGCTGGGGGGGATGGTCTCCGAGTTCAACCTGTTTGAAGCGATGGGGATGGTGCGTCAGGAGATCCGCCACTCCCATTTTCTCGGCACCCTCTTTAATCCCCGTGAGCCCCATGGTTTGGGCTCTCGCTTCTTTGAGTCACTGCTTTCAAGGTTGCTCTATGACTTGCCGGATCGGCGTAGTGGCGAAGTATCTCTGCTCGATATCGATCTCTGCGATTACGACGACCTGCAGGTATTTCGCGAGCAAGATCGTATCGATCTGCTGCTGGTGAGCCCGTAGGTTCGATTAGCGAAGCGTAATCGGACGATCGCGTTATCAGACCTTCTCGTTTTCTCGCACAGGAGTGAATGGTATGACTCTGCCTACCCTCACCGCACAGTTAGCCGCACTCGCCGCCGCTCACCCCGAGGTGATGGTGCTGTGGCTCTATGGTTCCCACGCCAAGGGGAACGCTGGGCCCCATAGCGATTGGGATCTGGCGGTAGCCTTCGACCCCGTCAAATTGGTTGACTCTCTGGATAACCGGTTGCGGCCCGAGTTGCTGGCCCTCGACTGGCAGCGAGCCTTGGGGCTGGCCGAGGGGCAGTTATCGGTGGTCGATATCAATCAGGCGCCCATTCCGCTTGCCTTTGCGATTGTCGATGCCAACCGGGTACTGTTTTGCCGCGATCAGGGTCGCCGTCTGCGTGAAGAAGCCCGTATCATGTCGCAGATGGAATTCCTTCTCTACAGCCAAGCCAATGAGCATAAGAAATACTGAGGTCTGGTATGCAGCTTGCCGATTACCAATTTCTACAGGCACTGGCGAGATTACCGTTTGTCGAGGCGATCTGGCTATTTGGCTCGCGAGCCCGGGGTGAGCAGCGTGAACGCTCCGATATCGATCTGGCCATCGAGTGCCCCTCCGCCAGCGAGGCGCAATGGCAACAGGTGTTGGCGATCGTCGATGAGGCCGATACCCTGCTCCCTATCGATTGTGTGCGACTCGATGAGGAGTCGCCCCAGAGCCCGCTGTATCAGGCCATCCTGCGTGACAGGGTGCCTCTCTACCGACGAATGACGCCTTAAGGAAGTGCAATGAGTCTGGATCTGAATCTGGTTGCCCTTGGCAACGCCCTGCAACGTCTCGCCGAATCCCTGAGCTATGACGCGAGCCAACCGCTGGTGGTCGATGCCAGCATCCAACGCTTCGAGTTCTGTATCGAACTGACCTGGAAGACCCTGAAAAAGGCGCTGGCGGCGGAAGGTATCGAAGCCAATACCCCCCGTGAGTGCATGAGCCAAGCCTATGCGGCCCACTGGCTGGCCGATGAGACGGTCTGGTTGTCGATGCTCAAAGATCGCAACCTGACCTCGCATACCTACAAGGAAGCTCTTGCGGTCGAGATCTATAGCCGTCTGCCGGGGCATCTGGCGGCGATGCAGTCGCTTTATCAGGTACTGCTGGCCCGAGGGGGTCAGCCATGAGCCTGGACCTCAGTTTGGAAAATAGGGCTCGGGAAAAAGCCTTTCAGGACCATATCATCGAGCAACTGGCTGCATCAGGTTGGCTGGTCGGTGAGTCGTCTCGCTACGACAAAGAGCGAGCACTCTACCCGGAAGATGTGATCGCCTATGTGCAGGAGAGCCAGCCAGAGGGGTGGCAGAAATACTGCAAGACCTACGGTGAGGAGCCAGAGCGTCATCTGCTCAACGCCGTGGCTCGATCCCTTGACAGCGATGAGCGGGGCTCCTTGTGGTTACTCCGTCATCAGGTAGAGGATCGAGGGCACCGGCTGGCGGTGGCCACCTTCAAGCCCGACCATGACCTTAACCCAGAACTGGTCGAGCGGTATGCCAAGAACCGACTGCGGGTGGTGCCGGAGCTGGTCTACAGCCCCCATGGCTATGAGGGACGACTCGATCTCACTCTGTTTCTCAACGGTATTCCGGTGGCAACGCTGGAGCTCAAGTCTTGCTTCAAACAGAGTCTGGAGAACGCCAAGCAGCAGTACCGCGTCGACCGCCCATTGGTGACGGCGGGCAAGCGTGAGCCCTTGCTGGCCTTCAGGCGGGGGGCGCTGGTGCACTTTGCCGTCAATCAGTTTGAGGTGGCGATGACCACCAAGCTGGCCGGAGCAGATACCTTCTTCCTGCCGTTCAACCGGGGCACCGCCAAGGGTGGGGCAGGGAACGATCAGCCTGAGACAGGCTATGCCAGCGAGTACCTATGGCAGGAGATTTTCGCGCCTGAGACCTTCCTCAATATTCTGGGTCGCTATCTACATCTGCAAGTCACCTTTGATGAGGACGCCCTTGGCCGTCGTAAGAAGAAAGAGACGATGATCTTCCCCCGCTACCACCAGTGGAAGGTGGTGGAGACGCTGCTGGAGACGCTCCAGCAGGAAGGGAGCGGCCAGAAGTATCTCATCCAGCACTCGGCGGGCTCTGGCAAGTCCAACTCCATCGCCTGGCTGACCCATCAGCTGGCCTCCCTGCGACGTGACGGAGAAAAGCTGTTCAACTCGGTCATCGTGGTCACCGATCGGACCGTGCTCGATAGTCAATTGCAGGAGACCATCGCTCAGTTCGATCACGCATCCGGGGTGATCTCCCGCATCAATCGGGAAGAGGGGGATGGCAGCAAGTCAGCCCAATTGGCCGAGGCACTGGCCAGCGGCACCCCCATCATCATCGTCACCATCCAGACCTTCCCTCATGTGCTCAAGGCCATCCAGGAGAGCACCAGCCTCAAAGCCAGTCGCTTTGCGGTGGTTGCCGACGAGGCCCACTCCAGCCAGACCGGTAAGACCGCCCGCCAGTTGCGTGAGGTGTTGATGGCCGAGCAGCTCAATGATGAAGAAGAGCTCTCGGCCGAGGATGTGATGAACCTGACTTTGGCTGCCCGTGGCGGCAGTCAGAACATCAGCTACTTCGCCTTCACTGCTACCCCGAAGGCCAAGACGCTGGAGCTGTTCGGTTGCCCGCCCAAGCCCCATCTGCCCATTTCGGATGAGAACAAACCCGAGCCGTTCCACGTTTACACCATGCGCCAGGCGATCGAGGAGGGGTTCATCCTTGACGTGCTGCGGAACTACACCAGCTACCAACTGGCCTATAAGCTGGCGATGGAGAGCGAAGCGGCTGATGCAGAAGTGGACAGCAAGAAGGCCAAGCGCAAGCTATCCCAGTGGGTCCGGCTGCACCCGCACAACATTGGCCAGAAAGTGCAGGTGATAGTCGAGCACTTCCGCCAGCACGTTGCACCGCTGCTGGCCGGTCAAGCCAAGGCGATGGTGGTAACCAGCAGCCGGATGGAGGCGGTCCGCTACAAGCTGGCGTTCGACAAATACGTTAAGGACCAAGGCTATCAAGCCATTCGGGCCATGGTGGCCTTCTCGGGCGACATCGAGGACGAGGGACAGACGTGGAACGAGCGGAACATGAATCCGGAGCTGAAGGGCAGGGACATGCGTAAGGCGTTCGATACGGCTGACTATCAGGTGATGCTGGTGGCCAACAAGTTCCAGACCGGGTTCGATCAGCCCAAGCTGTGTGCCATGTATGTGGACAAGAAGCTGACCGGGGTGGACTGCATCCAGACCCTATCGCGGCTCAATCGCACCTATCCGGGCAAGGAGAGTACCTATGTACTCGACTTCGTGAACGACCCGCAGGATGTGCTGGAAGAGTTCCAGAAGTATTACGAAACCGCCACGCTGGACTCAGTGTCGGATCCCAACCTGATCTATGACCTGTTTCACAAGCTCAAGGGCGAAGGGATCTTCACCTGGCCCGAGGTGGTGGCGTTTACCGATGCCTACTTCGACCCCAAACGGGGGGCCGATGCCTTCTTGCGGCACGCCGTTCCGGCCAGAGATCGCTTCGCCAAGCGTTACCGGCTGGCCATCGATGCTATTCGGGAGTGCCGGACCCAGCTCAAGTGGCTGATCGAACAGGGCGGCTCAGGGAGTGATCAGGCCAACGCCGAGCGGCGGTTGAAAGAGGCCGGGGAAGCCCGTTCGGTGTTGGAGCTGTTCAAGAAGAACCTCAACGGCTATGTGCGGTTCTACGAGTTTGTCTCCCAGATCACCCCCTTCGACGATTACGACATGGAGCGGCTGTGTGTCTTTGCACGCCACCTGCTGCCCCTGCTGCGGGAAGAGGTGTTGGATGAAGAGCAAGTAGACCTTTCCTCGGTGATGCTGAGCCACTACCACCTTAAGGCCAAGCGGACCCAGGATCTGCAACTCAAAGAGAATGCTGCCGGTTATGGGTTGGAGGGGATCGCCTCCCTCGGCAGCGCCAAGCCGAAAGAGGAGAAGAAGGATTTCCTCTCCGAACTGCTGGCTCGGATGAACGATCTGTTTGGCCTGGAAGTGACTGATGGGGACAAGCTCGACTGGGTGCAGGGGATGGTCAGCAAGCTAAGCGAGAACGGCCCCCTGATGGAGCAGGTCCGCAATAACCCACGGGAATCGATTCTGCATGGCGATTTCCCGAATGCAGTGGATGAAGCCGTCATCGGACGAATGGAAACCCAGCAGGGCATGTCGCTGACGTACCTCTCTCACCCCGATAAGGCCAGGGCATTGCAGAATATGCTGCTGGACTTGTTGCTCGAGGGACTGGCTGGCCATCAGTCATTACGGACACCGAGCCAGTAGGCGTTTGCTGGAGGTGCATGTTAGGGCTGACGTGCTCCTTCAGCGGCAACGAGCCCGATCAAAAGAGGCGGGAACACCATCCTAGGCTAGGTAGGTCGAGGAGGTCTGCCGATCTGCTGAAATTTTGGCAGATTTAAGAACTTTTTCTACGAGATTTCATACAGAAAAAGTTCTATAAAATGCTGAAATTTAAGCAGATTGAACATCCAAAATGACCCCTTTGCCTTTGATGGCGGGCAAAAGGGCCAGATTCAAAATCAGCAGATATTAGCCTTGCGGGTTCCGCAGTGGACGCCAGACGTATCCTGATAGCTCTTTGGCATTTGCCGGGGGCAGAGTATGCAGATCATCTGCTTCGAAACCGAAATGGTTCATCATCTCTGACAGGGAGTAGCAGAGTTGATCGCCTTCCGATTGACTGAAGGTGCCGTCATAGCGCTGGATGAAGTTCGGGGTGAAGCTCTCACCTGTTGTGCAGACTGGTTGTGTCTGTATCTTGAAGTCTTCTGACTCACCTTCTGTAATCTTGACGGCGTACCCGAGCAATGGGTAACGCTCAAGGGTCGTTTCTCCGTTGTCATTTGGTTCAACAATGATGTAACCGTACTCACTGGGCTGAGCGGGGACAAAATGAGTTGTTGACATGTTTTTTTCCTTTAAAAATAGATTGTTAAAAGTTTTGACTCGTCAGTAATCCCCAGTTTCCCCCTCCTCTTTTGGGAGGTTTTCAACAACATATCGCGTCATAATCGAGAAAACCGTGAAATCCGTCTAAAAATTTATAAGAGGGCTCGTAGGTGAATGTGGGCCCCTGCACTTCTTATACCAGCCCTGCTCGGATTCAATAACAGCCAGGCCCCCTGGCATAAGTAACTCGTGTACCAAAACGACGCGAGGTTACTGTTATGACACATCACTACGACGATCACCCCGGACAGGGCGATCACATCATCAATCAGGCATTAGCGATTCTGGAAAGCCGACAGCGGCATCTGGGCCACGTCTTCACTCAGCCCAAAGCGGCAGCAGACTTCCTGCGGCTCAAGATGGGGGAGTACGAGCGGGAAGTGTTTGCCGTCATGCTGCTGGACAATCAACACCGACTACTCGATTACCAGGAGCTGTTCTTCGGCACCATCAATGCGGGCACTATTCATCCCCGTGAGGTGGTCAAGGCGGCCCTCAACAGAAATGCCGCAGCGGTCATTCTGGCCCACAATCATCCCTCCGGTATGGTCGACCCTTCAGACGCAGACAAAGCGATTACTATTCGTCTCAAGGATCTGCTCGAGATGGTAGACGTGCGAGTGCTCGACCACTTTGTGGTGGGACAACACGACATCGTCTCGTTTGCCGACAGGGGGCTGCTATGACCCCATCCAAACCGCTACAGGCTTTGTTCACCAAGATCATCGGCAGCTACCCCGATGCCACTGCCCTGACCCTCAACTTCCGTAGTCCCGATTATTCCGCCGACACTGGCGGTTACCGTCCGGTCGAAATCCGTCTGGAAAAACGGGCTGGTAGCTGGGGGATGGCCTACGTCACCGAGTTCACTTACCTCGGTGGGGAGCTGGTCAAGGATCTCGATTTTGACTTCAACGCCGGGCTGGCAGCACAGCTCTGGTGTGGAGAGCGGCCGCTGGCCACCACCATGGACCTCTACCGGCTCTGGGAGAGGAACTTTCTCGACTACCACCGGATGGAGGTCTACCGACTGAAGATAACCCCTGAGTAATCGCCATGAATGACTTCATGAAAACCTTGCTGCTGGATGCGTTGAAGGCAGCACTGACGGCGTTTGCGTCTGTCATCGTCAACGCGATGATGGCCCGCTACATGCCGCCACACTTCTACAACATGAACGAAGAGGACTACCCATGAACAAAATGATCCTGACCTCGGTGACTCTGGTTGCCATTGCAGGGGGAACCCTGATGATCCGCCTCATCGCCCGTGACAAGGCTCATGCCGAGGAGCTGGCCAAGGTATTGCGGATGCCGGGCGGGGCGACGCGTCATTGAGATCCCCCGGTCGGCACCCTGCATGACCAATAGATAGAGCGGCCAGAGCATCTGGTTGACCACCCTGCGGGCCCTCCATCACGGAGCGGCCCGCTTTCATTTGTATCACTGGCACAGGTCAATAGACCAAGCCCGTGTGACGCGAGCGAAAGTGCCACTTTTTGCCGGTCATATGGGTTCCTTTCGACCTTCTGACCGGTCGCGTCAGTGTACCTTGCCCTATTGACCAGGAGGAGACCATGGCACTGGTGGGATATGCACGTGTCAGCACTGTGGGGCAGAGCCTGGATGCCCAGCTTCAGGCTCTGGCCGAGTGCAGCAAGATATTCAGGGAGAAGGTGAGCGGTGCAAAGGATGACCGCCCTCAGCTCGCGTTGATGCTGGATTTTGTTCGTGAGGGAGACGTGGTGATGGTGACCAAGCTGGATCGCTTGGCTCGCAACACTCGCCATCTGTTGGAGATCTCAGAGTACCTGCACGCTAAGCGGGTTGCTCTGAGGATTTTGAATCTGGGTATCGATACCTCGACACCTACCGGAAAACTGATGTTAACCATGATCGGTGCCATCGCCACGTTTGAGCGGGAGCTGATGCTGGAGCGTCAGGCAGAAGGGATTGCTATGGCAAAACAGCGTGGGGTCTACAAAGGTCGCAAGCCGACCGCCATGGCTAAAGGGGAGGAGGTGCTGTCACTCGCTGAACGGGGACTAGCCAAGGCCGAAATCGCACGTCGAACGGGGATCAGTCTCTCCAGTGTGCAGCGGATCTTGCGTGGACTGTCTGGCGAATGAATAGTTTTGACAACAAGGAAAACGACATGGAACAAGAGAAGACGAAACAAGAGTCCGGCCGGTTCTTCGAGCAGCGGGAGACGTTTTCGACACAGATGGCGAGCAAATGGGCCCGTTATCGTCTGTGGCTGAAGCAGTCGCTGCGTAGAGACCCTGAGCTAGATTCAAGTGAGGTCAACAATAATCCCTACCAGCGGGGGGGCATATGCAGTTACAACGCCTACCTCTCAGGGATGTTAAAGGCTCACTTGTGGGGGATATGGTTAACTGCAGTGGTAGTCATCGTGTTCTACTTTGGGTTGGGAATGGCAGGCTTTCGGTCAAATCGCTTCCCTGGCTTGCCGATCATGCTGTTGGTCGCGGCCTTTTGGTCATTCCACTGGGCCCTGATCAGCTTTATCTGCCTCGAAAAGCGGCTGAGGGCGATAGGGATGGCTCAGAGTAAGCTACGAGTCATTGCCCTGGCGTCGGTTGGTATGACAACAGCAGGCATCATGTTCGGATGGTTTATCCGCTTTAAACGTGATGGCATGGCTGGGAACCCCTTGATTGATTTCGCGATGTCACAGTACGAAGCTGTGGGCCAGATAGGTGCCGGTATGGTCTACCTCGGTTTTGCCATGCTCTTCGTACTGCCTTGCTACCGTAATAGCGATGCGTTATCAGAGGGGGTAAAAGAGGAGCTGGGGAAGGTGCAGGGCTATCCGACCCCGATCCTGTTGGTGTTCCATTTGCTTCTGCTGTTTCCGGCAGTGGCGATTCTGGCCTAGTAGACTTGAAGGAGCTCACATCAGAGCTCCTTTTCTTTAGCAGGTATGCAAGGCATCAAGCCGGTAGCGGTGCTTGGCTCGGCAACCACGGCACCATGATTGTATCCTGGTTACACCAGCCATCCGTCTGAATCCGAATTCTCCTGCCCGATAGAACACATGAACGCCAGCCTGTTCTGAACAGCTCGGGCAGCTTTTGAGTTTCTGCCCGTTTTGATGGAACACAACTGAATGGTTGAGGGGCTGGCCACAAGAACACTGGTCGGTCATCGATGAACTCACTTCCGGCGGTTGTCGGTTTCTTTGGCTACCCCTTTGAAGGGCTCCCCACCTTGTTTCTGCTCGATAAACTTGCCGCTATCCGTATCGCGTTTCGTCCAGTTCCCATTAACCGGGTTCTGAACTTGGGTACGGTCGTTGACGGAACCTTGTCGATAGCCTTTGCCTGTGTTCGTAGCCATATGTCACCTCGGGTTTAAGTGAGACCCAAAGTTACCATTAGATTTCATTTTGCTCAATATTGGGTTGATTATTGAGCTGTTGAGGGAGGGGATGGGGCCTGTAATGAGGTGCTTGCAGTGTACGGGAGAGGGCGGGTAGGATTGGCCTGTTTGTTACCAATTTAAGCATGTCCACTTGATGTGGATGACCGTACTTCCGGCGGATTCTCGCTTGTTGAGGTTTCAGAACACTGTGATGGCAATCAGTTCCATCCCCAAGTGCCTGATTTATTTGGGCTCGCATTGATAACCCGTCGACCTGGTCAGGACCGGAAGGTAGCAGCCAAGGCGGGGGACTCGAGTGCCGGGATGTG
>NZ_JAPDBZ010000129.1:0-11665 GCF_027705505.1 Aeromonas sp. QDB56 | reverse complement strand
AGCGGGGCTGACGCCCCGGCGAAATTCCCCTCCCACCTACGTCGGAGGGAGTCCCCTTTCGCATTTAAGATGGGGAGCGCAACGGACACTGCGATGGCAAGCGATACGGGAGGTCCATGGGTCACAAACAGGAGGGAAACACTCTTGTCTGATGGCATATGAACTCATTTTTCAATCAAGCCGCCATAACGCGACCATCCGGGGCGCGTTTCCCTCACCAGTCCCAGTCACCATCGTCGTTGCCGACTTTCATGCCAAGGTGGCTTTTATACAAAATCGCAACGTTGAAAACGTTTTTCATTCACCGCTCGTCTACCTGAATGGCACGAATGGTTGGCCACTTAAACTTTCGTGTTCTTTTTTTACCATTTCTGTGTGTCCCCCCCTTGCCCGGGACCCCGAGCCTGCCTAAAATCGCGCGTCTTTTATCAACCCCACCTCTATTGTTGGAGAACACCACGTGAGCGAAAAATTGGCCAACCCTGCCCCTCTGGGTCTGATGGGTTTCGGTATGACCACCATTCTGCTGAACATCCATAACGCAGGTTTCTTCCCCATCAGCGCCATGATCCTGGCCATGGGTCTGTGCTATGGCGGTCTGGCCCAGATCATCGCCGGCATCATGGAGTACAAGCGTGGCAACACCTTCGGTGTCACCGCCTTCATCTCCTACGGCACCTTCTGGTGGAGCCTGGTGTTCCTGCTGGTGATGCCGACCATGGGTCTGGCCGAGGCCACCCCGCACGCCTACATGGGCTGGTACCTGCTGATGTGGGGCATGTTCACCCTGTTCATGCTGATCGGGACCGTCAACTTCCCCCGCGTGAAGCAGTTCGTGTTCGCCTCCCTGACCGTGCTGTTCTTCCTGCTGGCCGCCCGTGACTTCACCGGCAGCACCCTGATCGGCACCATCGCCGGTTTCGAAGGCATCATCTGCGGCGCCAGCGCCATCTACCTGGCCATGGCCACCGTGATCAACGAGCAGTTCGGTCGCACCGTGCTGCCCATCGGCGAGCAGAAGAAAGCCGCTCCCGTCGAGCTCAAAGCCGCTGCCTAAGCACCCGGCGACATCGCTGTCACGAAAAAGGCACCCTCGGGTGCCTTTTGTGTTTCTACCGCCCGGACACCGTGCCGGTCAGCCCTGCGCCCCGGGATCCCCAGCCAGCAATCGGGTGGCCGGGTAGCGGGCGGCGGGATCCTGGCCGTAGAAGCGGGCGAACTGGTCATAGACCGCGGGGTAGACGGCGCGCAGACGCAACGGATCGGTGAAGAAGCTCTCGCTGCACACCGCGAAGAATTCGGCGGGGTGCGAGGCGGCGTAGGGGTCTATCTCGGTCACCTCCTCTCTGGTCAACTGATCGTTCATCTCGTCAAACGCACCTAGCAGCGCCCGGGTCCATTGCTGGGGATCCATGCCCCGCGGCAGGGGCGGTGCACCGTCCGCATCCCCTCCCAGCATGTCGAGCTTGTGGGCAAGCTCATGGATCACCAGGTTGAATCCGTCCCAGTCCCCGTCCTGCTGCAATTCGCTCCAGGCCAGCACCAGTGGCCCCTGGGGCCAGGATTCACCGGCGTTCTCCTCTTCAAATTCGCTCACCAGCCCGAACTCGTCCTGCACCTCCTGACGACGGGTCACGGGCTCGGGGATGATGATCACCTCGTGGAACCCTCGATACCAATCGAACCCCAGGTGCAGGACGGGCAGCACCGCCTGCAGGGCCAGCACCCCCTGCTGGCGGGGCGTCAGTTCCACCCCGATCTGGGTGAGGGTCTTGCGCGAGAGAAAATGGCGCGCCAGCTCCATCAGCCTCTGCGCCTCTTCTTCTTCAAGCCCCTGCAAGATGGGCACCGCCGCCAGCGCCTCGCGCCACTCCTGCTCTTCTGGGAGACGAGGCTCCCGGGGAGATGCACCACCCAATACCTCTTTCAACCTGGACCAGAACACACGGACTCCTCTTGCCAATCAGACAGCTTTCACAAAACGTTTCGGACGCTCGCAATACCCTTACGCCAGATAAAATCGGTGCGCCCCTTCGCGCTTGAGGCTGCTGGAGAGCTCCAGCTGGCCACACCCCAGGGCTGCCGCCCGCTGCTCTGCCGCCGCCAGCAGCAGGGCCCCGATGCCCCCGCCCCTTGCACCCTCATCGACAACCAGCGCCGAGATCAGGCCCCAGGCTGGTGCAAGATGCATGGGTTGCAAGTGGTGCCACACCAGCCCCCCCACCGGGATCCCCTCGCACAGGGCCACCAGGACCTCCCGCGCCGGATCGCGCTGGGCCAGCCTGGCGCTGACCGCCCCATCAGGGTTGGGGTAGCCCAGCTGGGCAAACAACCCCGTCAATCCGGCCCCATCCACCTCCCCGGCGAGGCGAATGATGTATCTGTTTTCCCTTGTTGCCACTCCTGGCCTCCTATTTGCATTACCTCAATCAGCCCTCTGGGCATGGCAAAGCGGCAGATGATGGGTATGTACCGAATCTTGTCCAGTTCCATTCACCATTTGTTAATGTCAATTCACAAATCAACAAAGTCACAACACTTTTCACTAGGAAGGCCCTGAACAAACCGATATGTTAAATCCCGCGGACTAACCAGTCGAAAGTCCCGCACAATCCTGAGTGACCCCCTTGGTCACCATATATTTCAATGTTAGGGCAGCGAGGCACAGACCTCGCCAAGACAGCGCAACAAAGGAGTTGTTGTACATGAATGAGATCGTCAATGCCATCAATGGCGTGATTTGGAGCCCTGCGCTCATTTATCTGTGTCTGGGGGTAGGCCTCTACTTCTCCCTGCGCAGCCGTTTCCTGCAACTGCGTCACTTGAAAGGCATGATACGCCTGATGTTTCAGGGCAAGGGCAACGATGCCGGTGTCTCCTCCTTCCAGGCACTCTCCATGACCCTGGCCGGTCGCGTCGGTACCGGCAACATCGCCGGTGTGGCCACTGCCATCACCTTCGGCGGCCCGGGCGCCCTGTTCTGGATGTGGATGGTCGCCTTCCTCGGCGCCAGCTCCGCCTTCGTGGAGTCCACCCTGGGCCAGGTCTACAAGGAGAAGATCAACGGTGAATATCGCGGCGGTCCGGCCTTCTACATCGAGAAGGGCCTGGGCATGAAGTGGTATGCCTGGACCTTCGCCATCGCCACCATCTTCGCCTGCGGCGTGCTGCTGCCGGGCGTACAAGCCAACTCCATCGGCTCCAGCCTGCAGACCGCCTTTGACATCGATCCCAACGTCACCGCCGCCGGTCTGGCGCTGCTGCTCGGTTTCATCATCTTCGGCGGCGTCAAACGCATCGCCAATTTCGCCAGTACCGTGGTGCCCTTCATGGCGCTGGGTTACATCATCGTCGCCTGCGTCATCATCGCCCTGAACATCGGCCAACTGCCGGGCGTGATCCTGCTCATCTGGAAGAGTGCCTTCGGGATGGAAGCCGGCTTCGGCGCCATTCTGGGTCTGGCCATCATGTGGGGTGTCAAGCGCGGGGTCTACTCCAACGAAGCCGCCCAGGGGACAGGCCCCCACGCCTCCTCCGCCGCGGCGGTGAGCCACCCGGCCAAGCAGGGCCTGGTGCAGGCGTTCTCCGTCTACATCGACACCCTGTTCGTCTGCTCCGCCACCGGCTTCATGCTGCTCATCACCGGCCTGTACAACGTGCAGGGTCCGGACGGTGCAGCCCTCTACACCGGCATCGCAGGCATCGCGGCAGGCCCCGGCTATGTGCAGACCGCCATGGAGAGCATGATGCCAGGCTTTGGCAACTACTTCGTCGCCATCGCCCTGTTCTTCTTCGCCTTCACCACCATCGTGGCCTACTACTACATCGCCGAAACCAACATCGCTTTTGTCAACCGCAAGATTAACCGTCCCTGGCTCACCTTCCTGCTGAAGATTGCGCTGATGGCTGCCACCGTCTACGGCACCGTCAAGACCGCCGATCTGGCCTGGGGCCTGGGTGACATCGGGGTCGGCCTGATGGCCTGGCTCAACATCGGTGCCATCCTGATGCTGCAAAAGCCGGCTTTCGCCTGTCTGAAAGACTACGAGGCACAGCTGGCCAAGGGTCTGGATCCCGTGTTCCACCCGGAAAAGCTCGGCATCAAGAACGCGGACTACTGGATTGAAAACCGCGCCGAAGTAAACCTGATGCGCGAGCAAACCGGCCACCCCTTCGAGGCGGACCCGGATACCGTTGCCAAGTAATCAGACGGCACAATGCAAAATGGCAGCTTCGGCTGCCATTTTCATTTGTGTTGGATGGGTGAGGGGTTCAAAGCACGTTGCGGCGCGGTCCGAATGGCAGGCGCCAGCGAAACAGGCTGTTGAGGGTCGCCCGCCACTGGTTGGGGCGCCCCAGGATCTGCCTCTGCAACCGGGTCTCTTCCTTGAGCATGGCCTCGTCACTGCGAGCCCAGGCCTGGGTGTAGAGCTGCTTGATCCCCGCCAGCGCATCCGGCGACTTGGTGATCAGGGTCCGGGCAAAGGCCCGCGCCTCTTCCAGAGGATCCGCGCACACCCGGCTCACCAGGCCGAGGGACTTGGCTTCGCTGGCTTCCAGCTCGCGCCCGCTCATGGCAAGCTCCATGGCGGTATCCATCCCCATCAGGTTGCGCAGGGTGACGCTGCCGCTCATGTCGGGGATGATGCCCCACTTGATCTCCATCACCGAGAAGCGGCAATCCGGGGTGCTGAAGCGAAAATCGGCGCCGAGCGCTATCTGCAGGCCGCCGCCAAAACAGACCCCCTGGGTCACCGCAATCACGGGCACCGGCAGTTGATGCCAGCCATAGGCCACCCGCTGGGCCAGGTTGGTCGCCTCGTCCGCCTCGCGCTTGAGGATCTCCAGCGCCGCCACCGGCTGCCTCAGCATGGATTTCACATCCAGCCCGGCGCAGAACGCCCGCCCCTCCCCGTGCAGGATCACGGCCCGCAGCCCTTTTTGCCGGGATAGCGCGTTCAGCGTCTCGTCGATGGCGTCGAACATGGCCCGATCCAGTGCGTTGAGCTTGTCCCCCCGGCAGAGCATCACCTCGGCGATCCCCTCCTGAAACACCCATTTGACCCTTGGCTTTTCCATCTCCGTCTTCGTCCTTTGATTCAACTGGTCATACCACAACGTTACCAGAGTGTTATGGGCAGGTACAGGGAGGCCGTCCCAGGCCTGCGACTAAAGTCGGCTGGCCCGGTGGTGGAGCCTTTGTCAGACTGGCCCCATGGTCACGGTGGAGCCTCTCATGTCACTTCTGTTCAATTTTGCCCGTCCACCGTTCGACGGCCTGGACGAGGAGGCACGCCAGCGGCTCGGTCAGCACCTCAGCATCTGCTACTTTCGCGCGGGCCAGACGGTGCAGCACGCCGGGGAGGAGCCCGCCGGGCTCTACCTCATCATCAAGGGGGCCGTGGAAGAGTCTGCCCCCCATCAATCCTTTGGCGACTATGGCGAGGGGGACATGTTCGACGTCCGTGCCCAGTTTGACGGGCACTGCCGCCACCGTTTCGCCGCCCTGGAAGATACCCTCTGCCAGCTCATTCCCCGCCCCGTCTTTCTGGCCCTGTGCGACGAGCACCCCCATATCGCCCGCTACTTCACCGCCACCCTGGCGGAGCGCCAGCGGGAGCAGGAGCGCCGCAGCCAGCTCGGACAGCAGAACCTGGCAGAGTTCATCCTGACCCGCATCGCTCCCGACCATCTGCAGGCGCCGCTGATCGTGGAAAGCAGCCTCTCGCTCCTGGCCGCCACCGAGGCCATGGTGGCCAGGGGCACCGACTGCCTGCTCTATCCCGGAGCAGACGGCAGCCTGAGCCTGGCCACCCGCAAGACCCTGCTCCACGCCCTCACCCTCAAGGGATTGTCGCTCAGTGCGCCGCTGGCGGTGCTGACCCCCACCCCGCTGACGGGTCTGCCACTGGGGAGCTATCTGTTCGATGCCCTGCTGCTGATGACCAGCCACCGCATCAAGCGCCTGGTCATCTGGCAGGGGCAGGAGGTGGCAGGCATCCTGCATTTGACCCAGGTGCTCGGGCTCTTCTCCACCCACTCCCATGTGTTGACCCTGCGCATCGCCCGCGCCGACTCCCCGGCCGCCCTCGAGGCGGTCGCCCGGGAGCAGCAGCAGCTCATTCGCTCCCTGTTTGCCCAGGGGATCCACACCCTGTTCCTGATGAAGCTCATCGCCACCATCAACGAGCAGTTGATCGCCAAGGCCTTTTCCCTGGTGATCCCTGCGGCGCAGCAAGAGCAGGTGTGCCTGCTGATGCTGGGGTCGGAGGGGCGTGGCGAGCAGATCCAGAAAACCGATCAGGACAATGCCCTGATCCTGCCGGATGGCCTGCCGTGGCCCACCCAGTCGGCGGATCTGGCCGCCTTCAGCGCCCTGCTGGCGCGCCTGGGTTATCCCCCATGCCCGGGCAGGGTGATGGTCAACAACCCGGCCTGGGTGAAGCCGCTTGGCGGCTGGCTGCAAGGGATAGAGCAGGCCTGTGTGCGCGCCAGCGAAGCGGATCTGCTCTGGCTCGCCACCCTGGCCGATGCCCAGGCCATCACGGGAGATCGCGCCCGGCTCGCCCCCGTCGCCCGCCACCTGCGGGCCTGCCTCGCCGACCGGCCGGATCTGCTGGCGGAGATGGCAAGGGCCGCCGTCGCCTTTCACGCCCCCCTCACCCTCTTTGGCAGACTGGAGCAAGCCCCGGAGGGGCTGGATCTCAAGCGGGGCGGCCTCTTCCCCCTTGTCCACGGCGTCCGGGTGCTCTCCCTGGAGGCGGGGATCCTGGAGACCTCGACCACAGGACGCATCGAGGCCCTGGTGGGCCAGGGACGCCTCAGCCGGGACTATGGCACCAATCTGGCGGAGGCCTTCCGGCTGTTCATGCGGCTTCGGCTGCGCAGCCAGTTGCAGGAGGGAGACGGACGGGTGCGGGTGGCAGACCTCGGCCCCGCAGAGCGGGATCTGCTGCGCCATGCCCTGCACCAGGTGAAGAAGTTCCAGCAATGGCTCACCTTGCACTTTCGTCTTAGGCAATAGCGATGTGGATGCACTGGCGCCGCCGCTGGCTTGGCAGGACGTTTCGGGAGGGGGAGTTTGCCCCGCTCTTTGCCCGCCCTGCTGGCGACGAGTGGGTGGCGCTGGACTTCGAGACCACCAGCCTGGATCCGGCGCTGGCGGAGATCGTCTCCATCGGGGCGGTGCGCATCCGGGGCAACCGGATAGAGACGGGCGATGCCCTTGCCATCCGGGTCCAGGCTCCCGCCAGCCTGAGCGCCGGGTCCGTGGTGATCCACGGCCTGCGCCATCAGGATCTGCAACAGGGAATGGCACTGGAGCCCGCGCTGCGCGCGCTGCTGGAGTTCATCGGCCCCCATGAGCTGGTGGGGTATCACATCGCCTATGACCTGCGCATTCTCAACCTCGCCTGCCAACGGCTGTGGGGGCTCACCCTGCCCCAGCGCGGCATCGAGGTGAGCCGCCTCTATCACGATCACATCTATCGCCGCTATCCCGATGCCGCCATCGATCTGCACCTGGCCGCGATCTGTCGCCATCTGGCGCTGCCAGCCCTGCCCCCCCACGACGCCCTGAGCGATGCCGTCACCGCCGCCCTTGTCTTTGTACGCCTGCATCAGGGCGGCCCGCTGGCTTATCCCAAAGTCTAATTGTTCGGAAATAACATTTAATTCACATTTTGCTTACATGGACAGCCGTGCTGTCCGGTAGGGAACCCCTCATCCACCGCTGACATTCACTGTCATGGAGAACTGCAATGGAACAGCAACCGTATCTTCGGATCCAGCAAGATCCCAACTTCCAGGCACTGGTCGCCAAACGCCAGCGTTTTGCCTGGACCCTCTCCATCCTGATGCTGGGGCTCTACCTGGCGTTCATCCTGCTCATCGCCTTTGCACCGGGCTGGCTTGGCACCCCCTTGAGCGAAGGCTCCAGCATCACCCGTGGCATCCCGGTCGGGATTGGTCTCATCGTATCGGCCTTCGTGCTGACCGGTATCTACGTATTTCGTGCCAACGGCGAGTTCGACGAGCTGAACCAGAAGATCCTCAAGGGAGCGCAATCATGAAAGGCAAGTTTCTGCTGCCGCTGGCAGGTCTGATCTCCACCCCCTTGCTGGCGGCCGACGCCATCAGCGGCGAGGTGCAACGCCAACCCCTCAATATCTCGGCCATCGTGATGTTCGTGATCTTCGTGGCCGCGACCCTGTTCATCACCTACTGGGCCTCCAAGCGCAACCGCTCGGCCTCCGACTACTACGCCGCCGGCGGGCGCATCACCGGCTTCCAGAATGGTCTGGCCATCGCCGGTGACTACATGTCCGCCGCCTCCTTCCTCGGCATCTCCGCCCTGGTCTACACCTCGGGCTACGACGGTCTCATCTACTCCATCGGCTTCCTGGTGGGCTGGCCCATCATCCTGTTCCTGATCGCGGAGCGGCTGCGCAACCTCGGCAAGTACACCTTTGCCGACGTGGCCTCCTACCGCCTCAAGCAGACCTCGGTGCGCAGCCTCTCCGCCAGCGGCTCCCTGGTGGTGGTCGCCCTCTACCTCATCGCCCAGATGGTCGGTGCCGGCAAGCTCATCGAGCTGCTGTTCGGCCTCCAATACCACGTGGCCGTGGTGCTGGTCGGCATCCTGATGGTGCTCTACGTGCTGTTCGGCGGCATGCTGGCCACCACCTGGGTACAGATCATCAAGGCGGTGATGCTGCTCTCCGGTGCCTCCTTCATGGCCATCATGGTGATGAAGTCCGTCAACTTCGACGTCGGTACCCTGTTCAGCGAAGCGGTCAAGGTGCATGCCAATGGTGCGGCCATCATGAGCCCGGGCGGCCTGGTCGCCGACCCCATCTCCGCCATCTCCCTTGGGCTGGCCCTGATGTTCGGTACCGCAGGTCTGCCCCACATCCTGATGCGCTTCTTTACCGTGAGCGATGCCAAGGAAGCCCGTAAATCGGTGTTCTATGCCACCGGCTTCATCGGGTACTTCTACATCCTCACCTTCATCATCGGCTTTGGCGCCATCCTGCTGGTCAGCACCAACCCGGACTTCAAGGATGCCACCGGCGCCCTGCTGGGGGGCACCAACATGGCGGCGGTCCATCTGGCCGATGCGGTGGGCGGCAGCCTGTTCCTGGGCTTCATCTCCGCCGTGGCGTTTGCCACCATACTGGCGGTCGTGGCCGGGCTGACCCTGGCGGGGGCCTCCGCGGTCTCTCACGACCTCTATGCCTGCGTCATCAAGGAAGGCAAGGCCAACGAGGCCGACGAGCTGCGCGTCTCCAAGATGACCACCCTGGTACTGGGTGTGGTCGCCATCGGCCTTGGCATCCTGTTCGAGAAGCAGAACATCGCCTTCATGGTGGGCCTGGCGTTCTCCATCGCGGCGAGCTGCAACTTCCCGGTGCTCTTCCTCTCCATGTTCTGGTCCCGCCTGACCACCCGTGGCGCCGTCTATGGCGGCTGGCTCGGTCTCATCAGCGCCGTGACCCTGATGATCCTGGGCCCCACCGTCTGGGTGAAGGTGCTGGGTCATGCCCAGGCCATCTTCCCCTACGAATACCCGGCGCTCTTCTCCATGGGGCTGGCTTTCATCGGGATCTGGTTCTTCTCGGTCACCGACAAGTCCCAGGCAGCCTCCGACGAGCATGCGAAGTTCTTCCCGCAGTTCGTCAGATCCCAGACCGGGCTCGGTGCCTCCGGCGCCTCCGCCCACTAAGTGGCATCCCACGCATCCAAGCCGGCCCAGTGCCGGCTTTTTTCATGACCGCCCCTCGCCTCCCCTCTGCAAGAGAAGCCGGAGCCCGTTGCCGGCCTGGTCGTGAAACCTTCCCCCCCCCCCCCCCGCAATGGAGCCAGATCACAGTTCCTGCTAAAACTTTCGGGGGATCTGTGCCATAATGCGCGCCATTTGACAGACCAACCGGGACATTCCAGTGCTTTCAAGCAACAACATCACCATGCAGTTCGGCGCCAAGCCGCTGTTTGAGAACATCAGCGTCAAGTTTGGCGGCGGCAACCGCTACGGCCTCATCGGTGCCAACGGCTGTGGCAAGTCCACCTTCATGAAGATCCTCGGCGGCGATCTCGAACCCACCGGCGGCAATGTGAGCCTGGATGTCAACGAGCGCATCGGTAAGCTGCGCCAGGATCAGTTCGCCTACGAAGAGATGCGCGTACTGGACGTGGTCATGATGGGCCACACCGAGCTGTGGGCCGCCATCGCTGAACGCGATGCCATCTACGCCAACCTGGAGGCCACCGACGACGACTACATGAAGGCCGCCGAGCTGGAAGGCCTGGTCGCCGAATATGATGGCTACACCGCCGAATCCCGCGCAGGCGAGCTGCTGCTGGGTGCCGGTATTCCCATCGAGCAGCACAACGGCCCGATGAGCGAAGTGGCCCCGGGCTGGAAACTGCGGGTACTGCTGGCGCAGGCGCTCTTCTCCAACCCCGACATCCTGTTGCTGGACGAACCGACCAACAACCTGGACATCAACACCATTCGCTGGCTGGAGCAGGTGCTCAACGATCGTGAAAGCACCATGATCATCATCTCTCACGACCGTCACTTCCTGAACTCCGTCTGCACCCACATGGCGGATCTGGACTACGGCGAGCTGCGGGTCTACCCGGGCAACTACGACGAGTACATGCTGGCTGCCACCCAGGCCCGCGAGCGCCTGCTGGCCGACAACGCCAAGAAGAAGGCCCAGATCGCCGATCTGCAATCCTTCGTCTCCCGCTTCAGCGCCAACGCCTCCAAGTCCAGCCAAGCTACCTCCCGCCTCAAGCAGATCGACAAGATCAAGATTGAGGAAGTGAAGGTCTCCAGCCGTCAGAACCCCTTCATCCGCTTCGAGCAGGACAAGAAGCTCTACCGCAACATCCTGGAGATCGAGGGCGTCTCCAAGGGTTATGGCGACGGTCCCCTGTTCAAGGGGCTCAACATGATGCTGGAAGTGGGCGAGAAGGTCGCCATCCTGGGTACCAACGGGATCGGTAAGTCCACCCTGATCAAGACGCTGGTCGGTGCCCTGGCACCGGATACCGGCACCATCAAGTGGTCCGAGAACGCCCAGATCGGCTACTACGCCCAGGATCACGCCGAAGATTTCGACACCGATCTCAATGTGTTCGACTGGATGGCACAGTGGAAGCAGGAAAACGAAGACGAACAGGCGGTGCGCTCCGTGCTGGGTCGTCTGCTCTTCTCCCAGGACGACATCAAGAAGCCGGTCAAGGTGCTCTCCGGTGGTGAACAGGGCCGCATGCTGTTCGGCAAGCTGATGATGCAGCGCCCCAACATCCTCATCATGGACGAACCGACCAACCACCTGGACATGGAATCCATCGAATCCTTGAACCTGGCGCTGGAGATGTACAAGGGCACCCTGATCTTCGTCTCCCACGACCGCGAGTTCGTCTCCTCCCTGGCGACCCGCATCCTGGAACTGACCGAAGACGGCATCCGCGACTTCGGCGGCACCTACGAGGATTACCTGCGCACCCAGGGTGTGGTGTAATCCTCCGCTTTCAAGCAAAGCGATCAGAACCGGCGCCTCGTGCGCCGGTTTTTTATACCAATCAGATTAAAGATGTGATCTAATTGCTCTATTCTGGTTTCACTGTACTCAGTATGTCCGATCCAATCGAT
>NZ_JAPDBZ010000128.1:0-11763 GCF_027705505.1 Aeromonas sp. QDB56 | reverse complement strand
CCGATGTGGAGCGGGTGATGTCACTTTGTAGCCGAGATTGGATAAAACTGACCTAATGTTTAATCCGATTGGTATAAAAAGGCGGCCCGCAGGCCGCCATATCGTTTGCTGTCGTCAGAACGGGAAGAACCAGGGGATGGCGATGACGCTCACCACCATCACCAGCAAGGTGAAGGGCACGCCGATGCGCACGAAGTCCATGAACTTGTAGTTGCCCGGGCCCAGCACCAGGGTGTTGACCGGCGACGAGACCGGCGTCATGAAGGCTGCCGAGGCGGCGATGGCGATGGTCATGGCAAAGGGATAAGGCGACACCCCCATCTGATGGGCCGTACCCAGCGCGATGGGCGCCATCAGCACCGCCGTCGCCGTGTTGGAGATGAAGAGCCCGATGACGGCACAGAGCACGAAGAGGCTGGCCAGCATCACCCTGGGACCCATCTCCCCTACTGCCGAGATGAGCGCGCCGACGATGAGATCCACCCCGCCGGTCTGCTGCAATGCAAGGGCAAAGGGCAGCATGCCCACGATGAGGATCAGGGTCGGCCAGTGGATGGACTTGTAGGCACTCTCCAGATCGATGCAGCGGAACTTGCCCATCAGCAGGCAGGCGATGAGCGCCGCGATCACGTTGGGCACGGGATCTGTCACCATCAGTACTATCATGACCCCGAGGGCAATCAGGGCGTGAATGGCCTGGCTGCGGGCCGGCGCCATCTCGTCCACTTCCGCAGGCAGGCCCAGCAGCAGAAAATCGCGATGATGGGTCTGCAACTGACGAATGAGGCTCCAGTTCCCCACCACCAGCAGGGTATCCCCCATCTGCAGCGCCTCGTCCACCAGCTTGCCGGTCAGCGCCTCTCCATCCCGGCGGATCCCCACCACGCTCAGACCGTAACGGGAACGGAAGGTCACCTCGCGGATGCTCTTGCCGAGCAGCCGGGAGCCGGGGATGAGGGAGACCTCCGCCATGCCCACCTCCCGCGCCTGATCGGAGAAGTATTCGCCGCGCAATATCATGGGCTCGAGCCGCGCCTCGCTGCAAAACTCCCGCACATCCACCTCGGGATCCGACATGTCGATGAGCAGCACGTCCTTGGCCTGGAACTCAGTCACCCCGGTGACACTGACCATCACCCGCCTGAACTTGCGCCAGCGCTCCATCCCGATGACGTTGGCACCGAAGCGGGCACGCAATTGCAGCTCGTCGAGGGTCTGGCCGATCAGGGGGGAGTCGGGCCGGATCGCCAGTCGGCGTGCGCGCCCCGCCAGGCGGTAGTCACGGATGAGATCCCGCATGGTGCTGCGTCCCATCTGCTTGCCCTTGCCCTCCTCTCCTTCACGCACCAAGGAGGTGCGCATCACCAGCATGTAGAGGATCCCCATCCCCAGAATGATGACCCCCATGGGGGTGAAGCCGAAGAAGCCGAACCCCTGGATGTCGTGCCGCATCAGTTCACTGTTCACCACCATGTTGGGCGGCGTTGCCACCAGCGTCATCATGCCGCTGATAAGGCCGGCAAACCCGAGCGGCATCATCAGTCTGCCCGCCGGGATCCCCATCCGGTTCGCCACGCTCAGCACCACGGGGATGAAGATGGCCACCACCCCGGTCGAACTCATCACGGCCCCCAGGGTCGCCACCGCCACCATCAGCAGCACCAGCATGCGGGTTTCGCTGCTGCCGGCCACCTTCACCAGGGCATCTCCCACCTGATAGGCGATGCCGGTACGCACCAGCCCCTCCCCCACCACGAACAGGGCGGCAATCAGAATGACGTTGGGATCGCTGAATCCTGCCAGCGCCTGCGGCAGGGTCAGGGTGCCGCTCAACACGAACAGAATGATGATCAACAAGGCGACCACGTCCATACGTACCTTGTTGGTAATAAACAGGAGAATGGCACCCACCAGCATGCTGAGCACCCAGATCAACTCGGAATTCACACTTGCTCCTTTTGTTCAACGTCAACCACGGCCGGCCTCGGACGCCATCAGACCACAGAGCCCGTCCCCCTGATTTGTTACATATCAAGAAAGAAGAGACCGCATCATCTCACATTCAGGTTCAGTTGCGGCCATTTTACCGGTCCGTGAACGCAGTCGGTCGCCCTTCACATGTCGGGGTAAAAAGTGCTGCACGCTCCCCCCGCCCCTCCTAAAATGGGCCCGCCGCGGCTGAGCCGCCCTCTCACCCCTTGCCCTTCGGAGACGACATGACCCAGCACACCCCGGCCTACCCGGCATTCACCTTCTTCAGCCGCTTTGTCGCCGACATCCAGGCTGGCCGAAAGACCATCACCATCCGCGACGAGAGCGAGGCAAACTGGCGGCCCGGCCAGCGCCTGGCCCTGTTCACCAACCCGGAACACCAGCCTTTTGGCACCATTGAAGTCATCTCGGTCAAGGCGGTCGCCTTCGAGGCGCTGAGCGACGAGCACGCCCGTCAGGAGAACATGACCCTCCCCGAGCTTAAAGATGTGATCCGCGATATCTACCCCGCACTGCCGCCCCTCTATGTGATTGAATTCGTGCTGATTGAAGCCTGATTTTGTGAGCTGCCTCAGCTAACGCCGGTTGCGCTCACGGGCCAAAAGCGCACAATGACTGTTTTTATATACAGTCATTGGTGTCTTATGGAAAAACAACTCGAACCGGCCATCGCAGCCATGGTGGCAGACTTCATCGCCGCAGGTCGTCCCAAGGCGAGCCAGCTGAGCTGGCAGGCGCGCCGTGACGGCTACCTAGCCTCTGCCCTGTTGGGCGGTGAGCGGGAAGAGGTGGGCGCCATTGAAGAGTGGCAGGCCGATCACCACGCCATCCGCTGCTATCGGCCCGCAGACAAACCGGACCCCGCGTATCCGGTGCTGATCTATTTTCACGGCGGCTGTTTTGTCAGCGGGGATTTCGAGACCCACGATCGCCAGATGCGGATGCTGTGTAACCGGGCCAGTGCCCTGATCTTCGCCGTACACACCCGCCTCGCCCCGGAACACACCTATCCTGCGGCTCACGACGATGCGCTGGCCGCCACGCGGGCCATCATGGCAGAGGTGGAGAAATGGCATGGAGATCCGGCACGTCTCGCCATTGCCGGCGACAGCGCAGGGGGTCATCTCGCCCTGGTCACCACCTTGCGGCCCAAGGCTGCCAGCGCCCCCTTGCCCAAGGCCCTGCTGCTTCTCTATCCCATGCTGGATGCCCTCTGCGAGAGCCAAAGCTACCGCGATCTCGGTGACGACTACCTCATCACCCGGGACATGCTCGCAAGCGGTTTTCACGCCTACCTGGGCAGCCTGCCCCCCAGCCATCCCGAAGCCAGCCCGCTCCACCATCCCGCCCTGTCAGGATTGCCGCCGACCCATATCGTCACGGCGGAATATGATCCGCTACGCGACGAAGGGGAAGCCCTGTATGGCAAGCTGGTGCAGGCTGGCGTCGATGCCACTTGCCAGCGGCAGCATGGCGTCATCCACGGCTACTTCCAACTGGCGGCCATCAGCCCTGCCGCTCGTCAGCTCATCGACCAGATAGCCATGATGCTCAGAAGACTCTGAGTTGGAACCGGCCCCCAAGCCGTGTTAAAAGTGTCTCTTTTGAATCAGGGAGGTAACCCGAGTGTTCGAGATAGCGAGCCTGAAAGAGGGCATGATGCACGGGGTGGAGCTGTTCCAGTTGTTGCTGGAGATCATCTCCATCGCCTGCGTGGTCATCGGCCTTGGCAAGACCCTCTGGCTGGCGGCCAGAGTGCGGGATCACGAGCCCGGCTTTCCCCGTATCCGCCTCTGCTTCGGCAGCTGGCTCATCCTGGCGCTGGAGTTCCAGCTCGCCGCCGACATCCTGGCCACCACAGTGGCACCGAGCAAGGAGGAGCTGGTGCGCCTCGCCATCATCGCGGTCATCCGCACCTTCCTGAACTACTTCCTCGGCAAGGAACTCGATGCCCAGGCCGAGCGCCAGCAACCCGAGCCTGTCAGGTCACCTTCCCGCCCCGACGCCCGATGAGCGGGCTGAGTGGCACAAGGCCACGACACGGAAGGAAAGGCACCAGCCTGATCCCATGAAGAGGGCTCCCCGCGGGGAGCCCTCTTTGTATCCGATAGCAACCATCAGTCGTGCTTGCTGGCCAGCTCGTGGCGCTTCAATGCCAGCAAGGTGACCAGCAGGGCTGCGGTGGCGATCAGCGCCATGCCGATATAGGTGGCGCTGAAACCGGGTGCCAGTTCGGCCGGGCTCAGGCTGGCCAGATTGGGGCTGCTGCCTGCTGGCAGGGCGGCATGGAACAACACAGCGCAGATGGCGACACCGACCGCCCCGCCCAGCTCCCGGCCGAAGTTGAACAGGGACATGCCGATGCCGCGATCCTCCCGTGGCAGGGCATTTTGCACCACCACAGAGAGGGCCGGCAGCACCAGCCCGAGGCCAAGCCCGGCGAACCCCAGCCCCAGATTGGCAAAGAGATCGAAGTGAATTTGCCACAGCGCCAGCGCCGCCAGGGCGAAGCCCGTCACCACGAAACGCCGGTAGTGACCAGTGCGACCGATGAGCTTGCCGCCGACGAAGGCCCCCGCCGTGATGCAGACCATGAAGATCACCATGATCTCGCCACTGTCACTGGCGCTCATCCCCTTTTGCCACTGCATCTGCAACGGCAGGTAGACCAGCACGGCAAACATCAGCAACTGCGAAGCCAGCGCCAGCAGCACGCTCACCAGATAACCCGGCAGGCGCACCAGGTGGGCCGGCAGTATGGGGTCGTGCGCCCGCCGCTCAGTCAGGACCAGCAGCAACAAGGCCGCCCCCAGCGCAGCCGCGAGCCAGACGGCGGGCAAGGCCGCCTCCGGAGAGAGCAGCAACAGGGTGAGGGTGGTGACCGTGATGAGCAGTGCCGTTCCCTTCCAGTCGAAGCGGCTGTGGCGACGCACATTGAGGTGACCCAGATTGCGGTTCACCAGCCAGAGGGCGATAGCGCCGAGCGGCAGATTGATCCAGAAGATCCAGCGCCAGCTGAGCTGCTCGGTAAAATAGCCACCGAGCAGCGGGCCTGCGATGCTGGAGACCGCATAGACCGCCGAGATATACCCCTGATACTTGCCCACCTCCCGTGGCGGAATACAGTCGGCGATCACGGTAAAGGCGAGTGCGATCAGCCCCCCGCCCCCCAACCCTTGCAGCACGCGGGCGGCCAGCAGGGTTGGCAGATCCTGGGCCAGGGCGCAGGCCACTGATCCCGCCAGAAACAGGCCGATACCGATGTTGAGCATGCGTCCTCGGCCGAACATGTCGCTCAACTTGCCATAGATGGGCAGGGCCGCAGTGGCCGCCAGCAGATAGGCGGTCACGACCCAGGTGAGGGCGGCACCGGCGTTCAGCTCAACCCCTATGATGGGCAAGGGGGTGGTGACGATGCTCTTTTCCAGTGAGCCCAGGGCGATCACCAGGGCCACGTTCGAGAAGACGGTTTTGGGGGACATAGGCAAGCTCGCTCATGTGAGATATCGGCACAGGGGGTGCAAGGCACATTATTGTCTCATAAATCATTAGCCGATGGTCAAAACCACTGCCTACCATGATGAAGGTCGCGACATCTGCAAGCCGGATCTGCTAGGGTGAGTCTTTGCCGAAGAGGACGCCCCCCATGCCCCAGTCATCCCCCTGCGATCATCACCAGAGTGAACAGCCCCGATTCGACGAGTACGACGCCCTGATCTTCGACATGGATGGCACCCTGGTGGACTCCATGCCTCTGCACCTGGATGCCTGGGAAATCACCAGTGCCGAGTTCGGCCTGCCGTTTGATCGGGCACAGCTCAACGAGTACGGCGGCATCCCCACCCGCAAGATAGTGACCATGCTGGCAGAGCAGCACGGGATGACCGTCGACGTGGAAGCCTTTGCCCGGCGCAAGGTGGCCCTCTACCTGGCACGGACCGACGACGTCCGGGTGTTTCCCGCCATGTGGGAGCTGGTCAGGCAGTACCACGGCAAGGTCCCCATGGGCATAGGCACCGGCTCAACCCGGGAACATGCGGCGCACATCCTGCGTCAGACCGGGCTCGATGCCTTCATCTCCGTGCTGGTGAGTGCCGATGATGTGGTCAATCACAAGCCCCACCCGGACACCTTCCTGAAAGTGGCCGAACAGCTCGGCGCCAACCCGGCCAACTGCCTGGTGTTTGAAGACACCCGGATAGGCATTCAGGCGGGCAAGGCCGCCGGCATGACCACCTTGCTGGCCACCGAAGGGACGCTGCAACGGGTGTGAGCGGTGCGGGCCCATCCTAACCGACGGGCCCGCACCAGCTTACTCGGCCTCATTCTCCCCCTGCTTCCCACCTGCCGGTACCGGGCCGTCCGGCCGCTCAAATCCCAGATCTGACATGCAGTTGTCAAATTCCGACTCCCCCGGTTTGCCATGCTCCTTGCAGCCCTCAAACGCCGCTTTCATCTCGGCCGACAGCTCGTGCGGAGGCTTGGGCGGGGTACGGCTGCCCTGATCGCCCGCTGCGGCGGTCAGAGTAGTGAGGGAAAACAGCAAAGGCAGAACAATCTTCATGGTATGACTCCAAAACGGGTGGCATACACCGGCACGGTGCGGCGATGGCCCACGGCAGCGGGCGGCATCATGCTAGCGAATCGCCGCGAACTGATGGGTCAAGGGGAGGTAAAGAGGGTGTCAGGTCGGCGTAAATCCATAAAAAAACGCCCCAGGCGGGGCGTTGTTTTCATGGCGGCCATTACATGGCGTTGGTGGATTCGAAGATCTTGTCGGCCGACGCTTCGACGAAGCCAGGGTAGAGCACGCCATCGGCCTGCGGGTAGCGCAGGGCAAACTCGTAAAAGCAGCTCGGGATGGTGCGCACGCCGTCGCTGAAGGGCACCTCGGCCTTGTCTGCCATGGTGGAGGATTGCTCCAGCATCACCTCGGGATCGCCCTTCACCTCGCCGCCAACGGTGTTGAGCACGAAGCCTGCCGCCTTGAGTGCCGCATTCACCTGCTGGATGGTGTCGAAGTCCTTCAGGCGGTTGATGTTGACGGTGAAGTGGTTAGCACGATAACCCCAGGCGGCCATCCAGGCGGCATACTCGCTCTCTGCCAGCAGAGTCTGGTAGTCGGTGTGGGAGACCTGCCAGGGCGCGCCGGCGTAGAGGAAGGCCGGGGTGTCGGTGAGGTGATCGGGTACCTGATCCACCAGCTTGTGGATGATGGCCTGGGCAACTTCGGAGAGCTCTTCCACCTTCAGCTCGCTGATGAACACCTTGGGCGCATCAGGATCTTTATGCTCGAAGTGTTTGGCATAGAGCTTCTTGGCCTTGAATACATACTCGCCCTTCTCTTCATACCCCAGGGCGCGGAAGTGGGCCGCCAGTTTCTCGAGACCGAGCTTGGGCAGGTTGTAGGTCCGAAACGCCACATGATCGTTGATGATGGGGGCACCGCCGCCCAGCAGTTGATGAACCTTGTGAGCACTGGGAGTGACCTGAATGTAGTTGTCCCACAGATGGCCAAACAGGGTGTCGATATCCTTTTGCATCTCTCTTTCCTTTGATTGCGGGTACAGACTGGGGCACCTGTTCAGTGCCCCTCTTTTATTTTCTTGTTATCAGAAGGTCAGACCGGGAGACAGTTGATCCGGCATAGCAGCCTTGCTGTCTTCGACGGAGGCGACCGGGTAAGCACAGTAGTCGGCGGCGTAGTAGGCGCTCGCTCTGTGGTTGCCGGAGGCACCGATGCCACCAAAGGGGGCGGCACTGGAGGCGCCGGTGATGGGCTTGTTCCAGTTGACGATACCGGCACGGATCCGCTTGAAGAAGTGGTTCCAGTCCGCTTCGTTGTCACCGAGCAGGCCGGCCGAGAGACCGAAACTGGTGGCGTTCGCCTTCTCGATGGCCGCATCGAAGTCATCGTAACGAATGAGCTGCAGCAGCGGGCCGAAGTACTCTTCATCCGGCAGCGCGCTGACCGCGGTCACGTCGATGATGCCCGGGGAGACAAAGCCGGTGCCCGCTTCCAGGTGCTTGAGGGCAAGCAGGCTTTCGCCACCGAGGCGCTGCAGGTTGGCTTGCGCCTCGACCATGCCGAGTGCTGCCTTCTCGCTGATCATGGCGCCCATGAACGGCTGCTCGGCGGCGTCATAGAGGCCGACCTTGATCTGGCCGACCACCTCCACCAGGCGCTTGACCAGGGCATCGCCCCGCTCGCCGCGCTCGACAAACAGACGGCGCGAGCAGGTGCAACGCTGGCCGGAGGTAATGAAGGCGGACTGCACGATGGCATGGACGGCGCCGTCGATGTCGCTCACATCTTTCACGATCAGCGGGTTGTTGCCACCCATCTCCAGTGCCAGGATCTTGCCCGGCTGGCCGGCAAACTGCTGATGCAGGAAGTGGCCGGTACGGGAGGAGCCGGTGAAGAAGAGGCCGTCGATGTCCGGGTTGCCGGCCAGCGCCTTGCCGGTGTCGACCTCCCCCTGCACCAGGTTGAGCACCCCCTTGGGCAGCCCCGCCTCCTGCCACACCTTGACCATGGCTTCAGCCACCATGGGGGTCAGCTCGGAAGGCTTGAACACGACCGCATTGCCGGCGATGAGCGCCGGCACAATGTGGCCGTTGGGCAGGTGGCCCGGGAAGTTGTAGGGGCCGAACACGGCCACGACGCCATGGGGCTTGTGGCGCACGAACGCCTTGGCGCCCGGCATGGGGTTTTCCACCGTGCCGGTACGCTCGTCATGGGCGCGGATGGAGATGGCAATCTTGCCCTGCATGGCCGCCACTTCGGTGCGGGTCTCCCACAGCGGCTTGCCGGTTTCACGGGCGATGGTCAGGGCCAGCGCCTCCTTGTGCTCGCCGAGCAGGTCGGCATAGCGGCGCACGATGGCAAGGCGCTCTTCAAGGGCCAGATCGGACCAATGGTAGAAGGCCGTGCGGGCCGCCTTGACGGCCGCATCCACCTGGGACTGGCTTGCCGCCTCACCACGCCAGATCACCTCGTTTTTGGCCGGGTCGATGGATTCGAACGGCTTGCCTTCACCGGCCAGCCACTGGCCATCGATAAACTGGACTAAAGACATCATCAATTCACTCCCTGTGGGTACGCAGGCCGCTTCGGCAGCCTGTCTCAATGCTGTGCTGCGGGGCGGGTCAATCCAGATCGACGACGCGCACCATGTCGCCATTTTCCACCTTGAGGGCGGCCGCCATCTTGGGCGGAATGATGGCTTCGTGCTTGTCCAGATCGACCCGGATGTTGCCGTAGCAGGCGCGGTATTGCTCGAACCTGGCGTTGCAGATGAGGTAGGTATGGCCGCCGATGGGCTCACCCACCAGCACCGCCAGCTTCTGGCTGCGGCGTACGCTGCGAATGTTCTTCACCTCGCATTCGACGGTGGGGCCGGCGTCGAAGATATCGACATAGCCGCGATTCACGAACCCCTCATCCTGCAGCATCTTGAGGGCAGGCCGGGTCTTTTCGTGGGTCTTGCCGATGACGGCGCGCGCCTCGTTGCTTAGCAGATTGACGTAGATGGGGTACTTGGGCATCAGCTCGGCGATGAAGCGCTTCTTGCCGATGCCGGTCAGATAGTCGACTGTGGGAAAATCCATCGAGAAGAAATGTTTTTGCAGCCACTCGTAGAAGGGGCTGTGGCCGTTGCCATCGGAGACACCACGCATCTCGGCAAAGACGGTACTGTCAAACAGCTCGGGGTGTTCGGCCATGAACAGGAAACGGTGCTTGGAGAGCAGACGGCCGTTGAGCCCCTCGCGGGCGCATTCACGCAGAAACAGGGTGCAGAGCTCGGAGTTGCCTGTGTAGTCGTTGGAGAGGGTGAGGGTTTCCACGACATTGTAGATGCCGAGCTTGGGGGAGGAGTGCACCACCTTGCCGATGTGATAGTTGTAGAACGCCTGGGACAGGCCGACCGCCGCGTCGATGGCGCAGGTACCGACCATCTCCCCGGTCTCCAGATCCTCGGCCACGAAGAAATAGAGGCACTCGCCCTTGCCGGCGGGCTTGTCCAGGAAGGTCTGGGTCGAGGCATCGATCTTGCGTTGCAGCAGCTCGTCGTTGACCGGCAAGGATGTCATGCCGGTGCCGGATTCGATGGCACAGGTCTTGAGGCCAGCGAAGTCGCGCTGCTCGATAGGACGGATAACCAACATAAATGACAACTCCCTTTCATTGACGACAGGTGGGGTCCCGGCTCCTGCCGGGAGGGCTCCCCACCTCAATTTGGATCAGGCGTTGACCACCTGAGCGACCGCTTTCTCGAACCGGGCCAGCCCTTCCTTGATGTCTGCTTCCGGGATCACCAGGGAGGGGGCAAAACGCACCACGTTGGTACCGGCGACCAGCGCCATCAGGCCCTGATCGATGGAGGCGAGCAGGAAGTCGCGAGAGCGGCCCTTGAAGTCATCGTTGAGCACGGCGCCCAGCAGCAGGCCCTTGCCGCGCACTTCGCTGAAGCAGTGGTACTTGGCGTTGATGGCTTCCAGCCCTTCGCGGAACAGCTGCTCGCGCTGCTTGATGCCGCTCAGCACTGCCGGGGTGTTGACCACGTCGATCACCGCCTCGGCCACGGCACACGCCAGCGGGTTGCCGCCGTAGGTGGAGCCGTGAGTGCCCACTTTCAGGTGGAAAGCGATCTCGGTGGTGGTCAGCATGGCCCCGATGGGGAAGCCGCCGCCCAGCGCCTTGGCGCTGGTGAGGATGTCCGGGGTGATGCCCAGACCCATATAGGCAAACAGCTCGCCGGTACGACCGACACCGGATTGCACCTCGTCATAAACCAGCAGGGCGTTGTGCTTGTCGCACAGCTCGCGCACCCCCTTGGCAAACTCGTCGGTGGGGCTGATGATGCCACCCTCGCCCTGCAGCGGCTCCATCACCACGGCGCAGGTGTTGTCGGAGATGACGGCAGCCAGCTCCTCCAGGTTGTTGTAGGCGACGTGGGTGATGTCGGCAGGCTTGGGACCGAAGCCATCGGAGTAGGCAGCCTGGCCACCCACGCTGACAGTGAAGAAGGTACGGCCGTGGAAGCCCTGGTGGAAGGCGATGATCTGGGTCTTGTGGGCCCCGAACTTCTCGATGGCGTAGCGGCGGGCCAGCTTGAGGGCCGCTTCGTTCGCTTCGGCACCGGAGTTGCAGAAATAGACCTTCTCGGCGAAGGTGGCGGCGACCAGTTTCTTGGCCAGGCGCAGGGCCGGCTCGTTGGTCATCACGTTGGAGAGGTGCCACAGCTTCTCACCCTGGGATTTCAGGGCCTCGACCAGTTTGGGATGGCAATGGCCCAGGCCATTGACCGCGATCCCGCCCGCGAAATCCACATACTCGCGGCCTTCCTGATCCCAGACACGTGACCCCTCGCCGCGCACCGGGATGATTTTGGCCGGCGCATAGTTGGGAACCATCACTTCATCAAACACTTCACGTGTCACTGCCAACAACTCTGACATATTGCTCTCCTGCTATCTCGCGGCAGAATAATCCACCGCCCAAAAGTTAAATCCGTGTAAACGTGGCGGAATTATCACAGAAAAAAAGTAAAAAGTCTGTAACTTAACCGCCTATAAGGAACAATGTTCGATTGCCTTTGAGATTTTAGGCAACCGCATTGCATAACGGCTCAGGGGGTGTTGGCAAGAGATAATTTGGACAGGGAGGAGGGTGAATAAAGTCTCAGGGAAATTTTTGGTTCTTCGCGGGATCTTGGGGAAGTGGAAGTTGACAGACAGGGTGCTGGTAAACTGGCTGTCTCCAAACAC
>NZ_JAPDBZ010000127.1:0-11907 GCF_027705505.1 Aeromonas sp. QDB56 | reverse complement strand
GCGCGAGCAGCTATCACCCAGTAATGGGGATCCCCCTCCTGTGACGCGAAGCGCTAAGGTGGGGGAGGATGTCAACAACCACAAATACGCCGAACAGCTGGAACGCTCCGGCTGCACCCAGGTGACCGAAGCCCAGGGCTGCGATATTCACAAGAGCAAGGCGGAAAACGCCAAGGCAGGATTTGGCACCGCCGCCCCGGCCGCCGACGGCGGATTGAACATGAGCTATGAGCAGAAGCTGGAGCGCTCAGGCTGTACCCAGGTGAGCGAGCTCAGCGGCTGTGACATCAACAAGAGCAAGGCCGAGAACGCCGCCGCCGGATTTGGCGCCGCCCCCGCAGCGGCCAGCGCCAGCCCCTACGCCGGCAACGGGGTCGCCACCTTCCCCGAGACGGGCGCCACGGTCGCGAACATCCGCATCGATGACAAGGATCAGGTGTGGGTCAACGACAAGCAGGTCAGTACCAGGAAATCCGACGGCGCCCTGGTGTTCAAGGAGGGCATGGTCATCTACACCATCCAGGGGGATCGCCGCCTCAAGGGAGAAGATGGCTGGGTCGACAACGATGCGGGCACCAAGGGGCCCATCGCGGCCAAATGACCCCGTCACCATCACGACAAGGGGAGCCGCGGCTCCCCTTGTCGTTTCTGCATGCCTGCAACCGACGCCCCCCTACCTCTTCTTCGGGAAGTCCAGCACGGCCACCACCGGCGAGCAGGACGGGAGCGCCGACCAGGAGGGGGCGTCGAAGATGAAGCGGGCGACGGCACAGGTCGGCATGCGAGTGATACCGGAGGAAAAGCCATGAGCCAGGTCGGTGAAGGCAGGATCATGACCCACCAGCAGTACGCAGGCGAGATCATCTGAAAGCGCCCCCACCACCCCGAGAAGGGTCCCGGCATCGCTCTCGTAGAGGCCCTCGTCGATGACGATGCGGTCCGGGGAATAACCCAGCTCCCCGGCAAGCAGCCGGGCGGTCGTCAGGGCCCGGCAGGCGGGGCTCGAGAGGATGAGATCGGGCTTCACCCCAAGGTGCGCCAGACGAGCCCCCATCAGGGGCGCATCGCGCAGCCCGCGCGCAGCCAGCGGACGAGCGCGGTCAGACAAAGACGCGTCTTCCCAGCTCGACTTGCCATGGCGTACCAGGATCAGGGTTCTTCTCATGACGCACTCCCTGGTTGATCAGGGCCACAGGCGGCCCCTCAGACAGCCCCCCGTTTGCCAGCATGAAGGGGCAGGAGCACCATGGTCAGCAGCACACCTTCTACCCCCCAGCCTACCTGTTCCCAGTGTACTGTCTCCCCGGTCAGCATGCCGGTGAGCAGCACAGTGGCGCAGATGAGGGTCCAGCCGGTCAGGTGGAGGAAGGACTCCCCCGGTAGCAGCGCTTGATCAGGATGGGGTTCAGGGCCATGGCCACACAGCCGAGCAGGTAGATGCGATTGCCGGGAGCGAGGCTGAAGGCAAAAAGCCCGATGAGGGGACCATCGGGCTCTGCGGCAAGGATCAGGGGCTCACTTCTTCCATGAAGACAAGCCGAAGGGGTTCGGCCAGCAGTTCGTCCGCCTGGCGAGCGAAAGCCTGGAAATACGCGGTCTCACAGTGGGCATCCAGGGCGGCCTGACTCACGAAGGCTTCCCGCATGTAGAAGGTGCCGGGTTCATCCTTCAACTCGAACAGCATGTAATCGAGGTTGCCCGGCTCCTGGCGAGTGGGGTCAATCAAGGTAAGCAGGGCATCGCGAAGGCGCTCTCCCATGCCGTCACGGGCCTTGAGCACTGCGATCGATACCAGTTTGTCTGTCTCTTTTTTCATCCAGTTTTCTCCGTTGTACATTGTCAACACGCCAGAGAGTGCAACCTGGACAGCGATTTATACTGCCGGATGCTCCCCCATCAGACGTTGCCCAGTGTAGGCAGGACGGTGGGGGCCATATAGGGGGGCAGAATGAACACTGTGTTCAACGGGGTGGATAACCACGCCGTGCACGGAGGAACAAACGAGCGGGAGGGATCATGGCGCAAAGGGTGGCAACGGGACCCGCCAGGAGGCGGCACGGCTTGCGGCCCCCTGGTCCAGGCTAAGGGCCTGCAGACCAGCGCTCAACGTCAAGGCAATAGGTGGTGAAAGGGTGTTCGCCCAGGCGCGTTTTCCTCACCCAGATGGCCCGTCTGGCGAGGGACAGATAAGGCGGGCGGGTATCCAGCAAGTGAAAGAGTATCGTCCGATGGCCAAGCTCCCTCGCCCACCCCATCATCTCGTTGAAAATCGCCACGCCGCTTCCCCAGCCGGCCTTGGCGAGCACGATGGCAAGCTCCACCCCCTCGTCATCGGGCTGGATACCGCACCACCCCGCCAGGGTGCCGTCGAGGAAGATGGCGCGCACGCGGCAACCTGGCCGGGCGTCGACTCCCAGCTTGTACGCCATCCAGTCGCGCACCCCGGCCACATCGAAAAGCGGGTGAGGGATCAGGTGCTTTCGCAGCGTCTCGTCGTTGAGCAGCGGCAGAAAATCCTCTGCCCTGACAGCAGAAAAGGGGCTGAACACCATGGAGGTCTCTCTCATTGCCCGAAGAGGCACCCTAGTAGGGGGTGCCATCCTTGTGTCTGGCTGACCAGGCGCCATCGGCACCCTGTACCAGGGCCAGATCGTCGTCGGGATAGTCGACGGTGTCCCCTGGCAGCCTGTCCCCCACCTCGAGATAGACGGCGTCCACCTCACCGTGGTTGAGCAACTGGTGGGCCAGGCCGCTGCCCCCCTTGAAGCCGATGCACTCCCCCGGCGACATCCGGTACTCCTCCTCCCCGTGGCGCAGGGTGGGATTGCCCGAGAGCACATAGACGAACTCGTCCTGCAGGCCGTGATGGTGCTTGAGCGCCGAGATGGCCCCCGGTGCCAGGGTCGTCAGGTTGACCCCGAAATTGGCAAGGCCGAAATGATCCCCCAGCCTGCGCCGGGTGCGGTGCTTGACCAGGGAGGCAAAGGGCTCCGGATAGAGGGACTTTGCCTTGTGCTCGGGGATGGCCGTTGCCTGAATGGCACGCTTGTCAGCCATGTTCTGATCCTCCCAGTGAATGACGTCTCTCTTTATAGCCTGCGCCTTAGCGGCGAAACATGGGCAGGGGGTTGAAAGGGTGTCTCACACACCATGCCATGCCCGGTTGCCGCCAGATGGCAAAGACACCCTGTTTTTCGTTTGGCTATCTTAATGGCACACCGGAAAATGGGAAGTCGCGTTGGCGACCTCACCAATGGAATGAAGAAGATGGCCCGCGATCACCGGGAAATGCCCTCTTCCAGCGGCCCGGGTATGGAGGGGCACCGGCACATGCAGACCCGGTGACTAGAGCACCTCAATCCTGACCTTGATAAGCCCGGATCGGGGATTGCCGATGGCGCTGAACGCCGCCCTGGAGAGATCGATGATGCGCCCGCGGGGGAAATTGCCCCTGTCGTTGACCCGCACCACCACGCTCTTGTCGTTGGCGAGGTTGGTGACCCTCACCAGGGCGCCAAAGGGCAGTGTCATGTGGGCGGCGGTGTTGGCGTGGCGCTGGTAAGGCTCCCCGCTGGCGGTGCGCTTGTTGTGGTAGCGATCGGCGTAATAGGAGGCAAGCCCCGTCTGGGTATAGCCTCGCCAGTTGCCCGCACTGCCTGCATCAGGGTGGCTGCTGCAGGCGGCCAGCAGCAGGCACAGAGAGGCCAGCAGCCCTTTTTGTCGCGTCGTCATGCGTTGCTTCCTCGATGGGACAGAGCGACCAGCATCGCCAGTCAGGCTTCCGTTAACAGGGGCCTACTCTCTCACATTTCCCATGGAAAACGGGAGGCCCAAGCCTCCCGTTTTGCGTATCGCTCCGTCAGCCCCTGTCAGGGGAAGATGTCAGGCGATGAGCTTGTCGTCGGCGAAGCCAAAGCCGCGCAGCCCCACTACATGCACATGCTCGTGCTTGCCCTGCACCTTGCGGATGAGCTTGTAGGTGGTGCCCTTCTCGGGGCTGATGTTCTCCGGCGCCGCGATGAGGAGCTGCATGTCCTGCCGCTCGCACAGCTCGAACAGGGTGGCGATGGATTTGCCATCAAGCCGTGCCGCTTCGTCCAGGAACAACAGGCGGCAGGGAGCGATGTCCTTGCCGCGCAGACGGCGGGACTCCTCCTCCCAGCTGATGAGCACCATCAAGAGGATGGCCTGACCGGTGCCGATCGCCTCGCCGGTGGAGAGGGCGCCGCTCTCGGCCCGCAGCCAGCCGTCAGCACCGCGCTGCACCTCGATCTCCAGCTCCAGGTAGTTGCGATAGTCGAGCAGCACGTCCCCCATCACCTGATAGTTGCGCTCCCCCTGCTCCACCTGCGGGTTGAGACGCTGGAAGAGCTTGGCCATGGCCTCGGAGAAGCTGAGCTCCTTGTCGGCGAAAAGATCGTTGTGCATGGCGCTCTGATCGGCGAGTGCGGTCAGGAGGCGAGTGTGGGCCTCGCGGATATTGACGTTGAGACGCACCCCGCGCACCAGACCGAAGGCGATGTTCTGCAGGCCCTGGTTCAATACCCGGATGCGGTTCTGCTCCCGGCGGATGATGTTGGTGATCTTGGCCGCCACCTCGTGGGAGGAGAGGGACAGATGGGTTTCCCGCTGCTTGAGCTCGTCGGCGAGGCGCGCCAGCTCGATCTCCATCTCCTCGATGGCTTCCACCGGATCGTCCGAGCGGATGATGTCGTTGCGGATGCGATCTTTCAGGTAACGGTAGACCTGCACATAGAAGGCGACCTTCTGCTCGGTGCTGCGGTTGCCTTCCGACAGACGCAGCGCATCGCGCAGGGCCTCGTCGTGGGCCACCGCCACCCGCAGGGCGCCGAGGGCCTTGTCCGACATGGAGCGCAGCTCGTCGCTGTCGAGGTACGCCAGCTCGCGCTTGTTCAGACGCTTCTCGACGTCGGTCTCCCGTGCCAGACGCACCACCCGCGACCAGCTCGCCTTGTGACCCACCAGGGATTTGCGGGCGCTGTAGTAATCCTTGCCTTCGAGCTTGAGACGACCGCCAAGGGACTCGATTTCGCGCTTGCACACCTGCAACTGGGCCTCGGCGCTGGTGCGGCGGGTCCGGGTGCGGATAAGCAGCTCTTCAATCTCTTTCTTGTGGGCACGGGCCTTCTCTTCCATGTCATCCGACAGGGTCAGCCCCATGGCCGCCAGCTCCTGCTCGAACTCCGCCAGGGTCTGCCCCTTGGCCGAGGCGCTGGAATCGAGCGCCGTGCGCAGTTGCAGCGCCTCGGTGTGGCGCTGGGTGATCTGCTTGTGCTGCTCACCGGCGGTGCGGGCGGCAAGCTCTGCCGCCTTGAGCTTCTCTTTGAGTCGCTCGCTCATCTCGGAGGCCTTGCCCAGCAGATCTTGCGCATCCTGATAGGCAAAGTGCGGCAAACGGGCCACCAGCTGATCGAGGGCGTAGCAACGGCGCTTCTGCTCGGCCAGCAGGTCGCTCACCTCGTCAAAGGCCGCCTGCAGGGCCGCCAGATCCTGGGGATCCTGGCGCAGCACCTGCACCATGGTTTCCAGTTTTTCCAGCGCCTTGCCGTGCCTGGCGATAAAGGCTTCGGCTGTTTTAAGGGCCTCCACATCGGCGTGAGCCGCCTCGAGGCGGGCCGCCAGGTCTGCCTCGGCAAACAGGTGGGCAAAGGGCAGCATCCCCTGCACCAGCTGGATATGGCGGGTCAGCTGGGCGGCGGCGGCTTTGGCATCACTCAGCTGCTTGTCGCACTCGGCGATGGTTTCTTGCAGCTTGCGCTGCTCGTGCTGCTTGGCCTGCACCTCGGCTTCGGGGTCCGGGCGGAAGGCGATATCCAGATGCTGGCCGATAAAGTCGCGGAAGTGGCCGTAGAGACGGTGGTACTTCTGCTGCTCGAAGGCGGCCTTGGCGTAGCCCTCGATGAGGTTTTCCCGCTCAAGATCGAGCTGCTCGATCCGTTTTTCCCGGGCGGCGCGGCCAAACAGCGGCAGCTCGGGGTAGCGGGAGAAGCGCACCTGACGTTTGCTGGTGCGCACCAGCACGGCGTCCCCCAGCTCATCAGCTTCCACCAGATCCTCGTCAAAGGAGTCGGGGTTGCCCTGGATGAGGTAGATATCTTCCGGGCAATCTTCCAGCTTTTTCAGCCGCTCGATGGCGCCTTCGAGGTCGAGCACCACCAGGGCGCTGCGAGCCGGGCCGTAGAGCGCGGAGTAGTAAGGGGCATCATCGATGGAGATGTCGTCATAGACGTCCGAGAGCAGCACGCCCCCCACCTGCTCGGCGATGCGGGCAAGACGCGGATCCGCCTCGCCGGCACCCAGCTGCAGGTTGCGAATTTGCATCTCCAGCGCCTGTTTCTGGCCCTGAATGCGGTTGCTCTCCTGCTCGAACTCCCGCTCCTTGTCGAGCACGCTCTGCATGCCGGAAGAGAGTTCTTCGGCGGTGGCCAAGGCCAAGCCACTCTGCTCGCGCAGTTGCTCGAGTTTTTCAAAGGATTTGAGCCAGCGCGGGGCCAGCTTGGTCAGCTCCGCGATATCGCGACCCAGCTGAGTACCCTGATGCTCGAGGCTGGCGCGGCGCTGATTGGCCTCTGCCTGCTGCTCGGAGAGCTCCTCCTGGCGGGTGCGCTGGGCTTCGAGGAAGATCTCCAGCTCGTCCTGGCTAGCAATGTGCTGACCAGACGCCTGGGCCAGCTCGTCTCGCAGCCGCAAGAGCGTCTTCTGGCTTTCGCTCTCTTTCTCGAGGCGAGCCAGCGCGGCGCGCAGACCCTGCCCCTGGGCAATGCGGGCCTTGTCTTCGATGTGGCGCTTGAGCAGCGCCTGCGCGGTGGGCCAGGCAGCCTCGCGCACTGTCTCGGGTGCGATGCTGAGCAGCAGCGTCAGCGCCGCTTCGTGTTCGGCCACCGCCGCCTTGGCCAGCGCCAGCTGCTGCTCGGCCCCCAGCACCCGGCTGGTGAGGCTCTGCTCGGCTGCGCGGAACTGGTGCAGGGTGTCGCTCGCCTGCGCAGGCTCGAGCCCCGGCAGTTCGCACTGCTCGCGGGCGTTTTCCAGGGCCTGCACCGCCTGACGGTACTGGATGGCGCGGGTCTGCTGGATATCGAGCGCCTGCTGGTAGTCGGCCAGCTGGGTCTTGAGGCTGTCCACCTCTGCCTGGGCCAGCTCCTTGCGCTCCTCCACTTCCAGCAACTGGCCGTGGATCTCTTCCACCACCGCCTGCTGCTGCTCGAGCTTGTCGTTGAGCTCCGCCAGATCGGCGCGATAGAGGGCAATCTTCTTTTGCAGGGCCACGGCCGCCATCACCTTGGCCAGGTGCTCGGCGGCGGACTCCAGCTCGTCGGTCAGGAGCTTCTCGCGGTTGGTGAGCTGATCCACCTCGTCCGCCAGATAGATGGCGCGCTGCTTCTCCTCGGCCAGCAGACGGCGTTTGCCGGCGAGCTCAGAGCGTCCCTTGAGGGCCAGCTCGGAGAGACGGCTCTTCTCGGCGGCGCCCCGCACATACTCCGCGGCCACATAGTGGGTGGTCTCGGTGATCAGGTTCTTGAAGAGATCCCGCTGACCTTGGGTCTCCTTGATGGCTTCCAGGGTGCGGCGGTTCTCGTAGATGGCCGCCTCCATGTCCTGGAACGCCTTGCGTACCCCGGAGTTCTCCGGCAGCAGGTATTCACGCAAGGAGCGGCTGATGGAAGACGAGATACCGCCGTAGAGGGAAGCTTCGATCAGGCGATAGAACTTGCCGCGATCCTTTTGATCCCGCAGTTTCTTCGGGGTGATGCCGAACTCGAACATGAAGTTGTGATAATCGGTCACCGTATTGAACTTGGCGACCTTGATGGCGCCGAGCTCCGCTGCCGCCCCCTTCAGATCAGCGAAGGCACGTACCCGACCCTTGCCGTCGTCGAGCTTCTCCAGCAGCAGATCCGTGGGCGCCAGGTGTTCGGGCACATCCACCAGGGCGAACGGAGTGATGTTGACCTTGTTGTCACGGTTGGCCACCTGTTCGAGGTGCACACCGACCCAGATCCGCTGCTCGCGGCTGTTCATCACTTCCAGCAGCGAATAGCAGTGGCCACGCTGCAGCTTGCCGTAGAGCCCCTTGTCGCGGGACGCGCTGGAGGAGCCCGCCTCCGTGGTGTTACGGAAATGGAGCAGTGACTGGTCGGGAATGAGGGCCGCGATAAAGGCCGCCATGGTGGTGGACTTGCCCGCGCCGTTACCGCCGGACAGGGTCGTGACCAGCTGGTCGAGATCGAAGGTGCGGGCAAAGAAGCCGTTCCAGTTGACCATGGTCAGGGATTTGAATTTGCCTCTCACGCCACACTCTCCATCAAACCGGCAGACACCATCAGTGCCGGCACATTAACGTTGCAGATCATCTTCCACCTCCAGCTCCAGCTGCTCTTCGTCCAGATCCTCTTCGATATCCTCGAACAGGGAATCGCTGCTCGGCATCTCGTCGTCGTGGAAAATGGCCTCCCCTTCCTGGATCATCCGCAGTTGCACCGCGCGGGGATCCTCGTCGGAGCGCACATCGGCGGCGAAGCGGAACACGGACTCGTTGACCCGGAATTTGTCGCTGTTGCCAAGGGGGGTGATCATCCCGAGGCGCTTGAGGCGACGCATGGAGGTGCGGATTTTCTCGAGGAGCTTCTTCTTGTCCAGATCCGTGCCGCCGGAGCGGCTGTTGACCATGCGCAGCAGTTGCTTCTCGTCCGCCAGACTCAGCACCTCTTCTTGCAGCTCTCCCATGGCGAACACCCCTTCAGAGGCGAGCCTGTCCGGGCTCAGGAACAGGTAGCAGAGCACCTTGCCCACCAGCATATCGAGCTCAGATAACACTGTTGTACCGATGTCGGCGCTCGGGCGCGGACGCAGGTAGAAGAAGCCTTCCGGCGCCTTGATGAGTTCCACCTGATAGCGGCCGTAGAAGATCTCCAGCTCCTGGTGGTACTCCACCAGGGCAGAGTGCTGCTCGAATTCGTCGGCACTGATGTGGCGACCGGAGCGCAGGGCGGTGTCGATGCGCGGAAACAAGGGGTTGGCGATGGCCTCTGCGAGGCGCAGGGGCAAGGGGAATTCAGTATTGATCGATGACATAGGCCTGAACCTTGGATCCAGCTTGGTTGATGGGTTTCCATGCGGGTTGGCGGTGGTGCTCGCGCTCACCGCTGGCATGGCCGAGACGCACGGCCTGATCGATCAGGAGGCGCGCCACGTCGAAGTGGGCATGGGCCGGGTAGTCCAGCAGGTATTCCCGCAGCACGTCGGCAAGATCCAGCCGATCTCCCTGCTCCGGATAGCGGGCCAGGTAGCGCTCGATGCGCTCCGCCAGCTCCTGGTTGATGTCCACCATCTCTACGTACTCCATCTCGAGGGGCACCTCGCCGGTCACCTCCTCGTCGTGGATGGCGATGGTTTCATCCCGCAGCTCCAGCAAACGGGGCTCTTCGGCCACCCGCAACAACCAGCTGTGCTGCTCGAAGTTGCGGATGGATTCCCGCAGCCGCTGGCTGAAGGCGCGGTTCTTGTCCATGTCGATGGCGTTGCGGATGAACTTGTGGACGTGCCTGTCATAACGGGACCAGAGCTCGATGCACTGCTGGCCCCAGGCGGTGATGACATCCAGACGCCCCTGCAGGGCGTGGGTCAGCTCCTCGACGTGGAACAGATCATCGCGCCCCTGGGCCGCTTCCTGAATGTTGAGCAGCCCCGCCTGCAGGCGGTGGCCGGCGGCGTCCAGGGTGTCCTGCAACTCGCGCAGGGTCTGGCCGGTCTCGTGCAGGAGCTTCTCGCAGCTGTGGATGGCATCGACCCAGTTCTGGGTCAGCAGGGCCGCGATCTCGCTCTTGACCTGGTTTTGCTGCTCGTCCATGGCGCGCTGGGTGAGATCGATGCGCCCGAGCGTCTCTTCCAGGGAGAAGGAGAGACGCGGCAGCACCTCGGCGTCCCACTGCTCCCGGGTGTTGGTCTCGAGCGCCGCCTTGCGGGCGGTGTCGAGCTCGGCCGCCAGGTGCTCGAGCAGGATGGAGAGCTTGATGGAGTCCACCTGGCGCTGATCCATGAAGAAATCGACGATGCTCATGCCAAGGCGCGACAGGCGGTAGAGGCTCTCCCCCGCCACCATGTCGGTGGTGAAACGCGACAGCAGTTGCTGACGAATGAGATCGTTGATGGCGTTGTTGGCGCGACCGGTGAGGGTCTCGTCCATCTGGCCGAAGGCACTGCTGACATAGCCAAAGGCATCGTGCAGCGCGGCCTCCGAGAGATCAGACTCGTCCTCGGAGAGCGTCTTGATCGCTATCAGAAAGGCCAGCCTGTCGGTGGGGAGGTTCAGCGCCAACCCCTCCTGTCTGACCCATCCCACCGTCTCTGGCAGGGTACGGGATGTACTCATCATGACGTTATCATCGCCTCCCCATAATCATTTGATAACTAACTAAAACAGCCAGCAAAGCCGCATCACTCCTGAAGTTAACCTGTTTAAGTTGTCCAATACAGTACAATAAGAACTGGTACCATCCAGCCAAATTGGTACCATTGTTGGTGCCATCCGATCCGATGGTACCAACAGCGAGCTGAGACAATGAAGACGAAAGCCCCACTCACTGCAACCAAGGTTGCCAACGCCAAAGAAGGCACTCACGCCGACACTCTGGGGCTTTCCCTCGTCGTCACCGCCACATGCAAGAGCTGGCGATTCAAGTACTACCAGCCGATCACCAAGAAGCGGCAAAACATAAGCCTCGGAAAATATCCAGAGGTGAGCCTCGCAGAAGCCCGCAAACGCCGGGACGATGCCCGCGCACTAATAGCGGCAGGAGTATGCCCGCTCGCAAACAGAAAGGCCACGGCAGAAGCGCATAAGCGCGAGGCTGCGAGCACGTTTGGGGCAGTGACGGCCATGTGGCTGGAGAGCCTTGAGCCCAATGTGAGCGAGAGTTACCACCGTCAAACAGCGCGACGACTTGATGCCTACGCTCTGACCAAGGGCATGCGCGACATGCCGATAAAGGATATTAGAGCTCCACAGGTAACGGCATTACTCCGGACCATTGAGAGCGGGGACACAATCCATCGGTTGTTGCAGTCGATCAAGTCGATCATGAACTTTGCAGTGATCGAGGGCTTAGCTGATTTCAACCCGTGTTCCGCCATCACGAAAGCGGCCAATCTGCCAATTCACACCGTCGAGCACATGCCAGCCATGGAGCCCGCCGAGATTGTCGAGCTGGTTAGCACCATAGACGGCGGCAGCATGGATGTTATCGCCCGCCATGCCATGTGGTGGAGCTTGCACACCCTCATTCGGCCAGCAGAGTCAGCGAATACCCGTTGGGACGAGATTGACATAGAAAAGCGCCTGTGGATCATTCCTGCCGATCGAATGAAGATGGCTCGTGATCACCGCGTCCCGCTGACAGATGCCGCCGTGGCGATTTTAGAAGGCATGAAGCCCCTATCCGGCAACCGGGAATATGTGTTCCCCAATCGCAGAGACCCGCGCAAACCTATGCATTCACAATCGGTCAATTGCGCCCTGCGCCGTATAGGGCTTGCAGGCCGCCAGACGGCGCACGGCTTCCGCGCCCTCGGGTCCACTACCCTACACCAAGCTGGATTCATTACTGACGTGATTGAGGCTGCCCTCGCGCATGCCGACAACAACAAGGTGAGAGCGAGTTACCAGCGAGGCGACTATCTGACTCAACGTGTCGAGCTTATGAACTGGTGGAGCGAGCACATTGAGCGAGCCCGTGCTGGAGAGCTGACGCCAGGGGTTGGTGACAACGTGGTGCAAATCCAGAGGGCGAGATAAATCAGCCCCTATCTACAACCGTCATTCCGCACCTGATTTTGCTATTTTCAGTGCTTGACGGCGATCGGCCGTTCTGATCTATTACTCTCTTTTGC
>NZ_JAPDBZ010000126.1:0-12075 GCF_027705505.1 Aeromonas sp. QDB56 | reverse complement strand
GTTTGGAGACAGCCAGTTTACCAGCACCCTGTCTGTCAACTTCCACTTCCCCAAGATCCCGCGAAGAACCTTTTTTTTGGTCGCGACTCGCCTTTCGGGTCGCAGCGCTGCAACGAGGTGGCGCTGCAACCCCCAGGAGCGTGGCGTGGCCGCCGGGAAGAGTGAACCGAGTGAGGGACTGGAATGAACGGACGACAAGGATGTGCGGGGCTGCTGCTGGCGGCGCTGTCGCTGCCGGTGCTGGCACTGGGAGCCCCGGAGCAGGAGGAGCTCAGGCTCGGCTTCATCAAGCTGACTGACATGGCACCGCTGGCGGTGGCCTACGAGCGGGGCTATTTCGAGGACGAGGGACTCTACGTCACCCTGGAGGCCCAGGCGAACTGGAAAATCCTGCTGGATCGGGTGATCGACGGCGAGCTGGACGGCGCCCAGATGCTGGCGGGTCAGCCCCTGGCGGCCCACATCGGCATTGGCACCCAGGCCGAGCTGGTGACGGCCTTCGCCATGGATCTCAACGGCAACGCCATCACGGTGGCCAACAGCGTCTGGGCCGCCATGGCGCCCCAGCTGCCCAGACCGCAGGCGGGCCAGGTGCCGCCGCCGGTGAGCGCCGCCGCCCTCAAGCCTGTGGTGGCGGATTACCGCCAGGCGGGCAAGCCCTTCAACATGGGGATGGTGTTCCCCGTCTCCCCCCACAACTACGAGCTCAGGTACTGGCTGGCCGCAGGCGGCCTGCACCCCGGCTTCTATGCGCCCACACTCGGCGACAACTCGGGCCAGCGCCAGGCGGACGTGCTGCTGTCGGTGACACCGCCGCCCCAGATGCCCGCCACCCTGGAGGCGGGCACCATCGCCGGCTACAGCGTGGGGGAGCCCTGGAACCAGCAGGCGGTCGCCAGGGGCATAGGGGTGCCCGTCATCACGGATCACGAGATCTGGCGCAACAACCCGGAGAAGGTGTTCGGCGTCACCCGGCAGTGGGCCGAGCGCCACCCCAACACCCATGTCCGGCTGGTGAAGGCGCTGCTGCGGGCGGCCTGGTGGCTGGATGCACAGCAGAACGGCAACCGGCGCGAGGCGGCCAGGATGCTGGCCAAACCCGAGTACGTGGGGGCCGACGAGGCGGTGATCGCGAGCTCCATGACCGGCACCTTCGAGTACGGCAAGGGGGACAAGCGCCAGGTGCCGGATTTCAACGTCTTCTTCCGCCACCACGCCACCTATCCCTACTACTCGGACGCCATCTGGTACCTGACCCAGATGCGGCGCTGGGGCCAGATCCCCGAGGCCAAGCCGGACGCCTGGTTCGAGCAGGTGGCCAAGGCGGTCTATCAACCGGGCGTCTATCGCCAGGCCGCCGAGGCCCTCATCGCCGAGGGCAAGCTCAAGGCCACCGACTTCCCCGACTTTGCCAGCGAGCAGGGCTATCGCGGCCCCCAGGATGGCTTCATCGACGGCCTCATCTATGACGGCCGCCACCCCAACGCCTATCTGCAGCAGTTCGCCATCGGCCTCAAGGGCGATGAGCGGGTGCAATGAGCAAGGAGAGCGCAATGAAACGACACACGTGGCCCCTCATCCATTTGAAAGCCGTCAACTGGAAAGTCATGGTGCAGCCCCTGCTCGGCGTGCTGCTCTTCCTCGGCCTCTGGCAGTGGGGGGCGAGCCAGGTGCAGACCAGTCTGGGCACCCTGCCCGGACCGCTCGCCACCGCCAGCCAGCTCTGGTCCCTCGGGCAGGAGCATCTGCAGGAGCGGGAGAAGGCGGCGGCCTTCCTCGAGCGCCAGCAGGCGCGCAATGCGGCAAGGCTGGCGGAGGATCCGGCGGCCGAGGTGAAGCTGCGCCCCTACACCGGGCGCCCCACCTTCTTCGATCAGATAGCCACCAGCCTGCTCACCGTGCTGTGCGGCTTTGGCCTCGCGACCCTGATCGCCATCCCGTGCGGGGTGCTGCTCGGCATGAACCAGGGGCTCTATCGCGCCGCCAACCCGGTGATCCAGCTGCTCAAGCCGGTGTCGCCGCTGGCCTGGCTGCCCCTCATCACGCTAGTGGTGAGCGCCCTCTACGCCAGCCCCACCCCCTGGCTCGCCAAGTCCTTCCTCACCTCGGCCCTGACGGTGACCCTCTGCTCCCTCTGGCCGACCCTGATCAACACGGCGGTGGGGGTGGCGGGGCTGGACCGGGATCTGCACAACGTCAGCCGGGTGCTGCGCCTGTCGTTCCTGACCCATGTGCGGCGCATCGTGCTGCCCGGCGCCCTGCCCATGATCTTCACCGGCCTGCGCCTGTCGCTGGGGGTGGCCTGGATGGTGCTGATCGCGGCGGAGATGCTGGCCCAGAACCCGGGGCTCGGCAAGTTCGTGTGGGACGAGTTCCAGAGCGGCGGCTCTGCGTCTCTGGCCCGCATCATGGTGGCGGTGATCACCATAGGCCTCATCGGCTGCGCCCTGGACAGGGGCATGCTGGCCCTGCAGCAGTGGTTGTCCTGGGACAAGCGCCAGGTGCTGCGTTAATCACATTTCTATTCAGGCAGGAGAAGAGCCAATGAAGAGTTATCTGGAGATAAGCGACGTCGGCATCTCGTTCGAGACGGAGCAGGGCAGCTTCGAGGCCTTGAGTCGGGTCAACCTGCGCATCGAGAAGGGGGAGTTCGTCTCCCTCATCGGTCACTCGGGCTGCGGCAAGAGCACCGTCCTCAACCTGGTGGCCGGGCTGCTGGAGCCGACCCTGGGGGGCATCATTCTCGATGGTCGCGAGGTGGCGGGCCCGGGGCCCGAGCGGGCCATGGTGTTCCAGAACCACGCCCTGCTGCCCTGGCTCAGCGTCCAGCAGAACGTGGCGCTGGCGGTGGCCCAGGTGGAGTCTGACAAGCGGGCGGTGGCGGAGCGGGTGGACTACTACCTCTCCCTGGTGCAGATGGATCACGCCAGCCAGAAGATGCCCCACGAGCTGTCGGGGGGGATGAAGCAGCGGGTCGGCATCGCCCGCGCCCTCTCGCTCTCCCCCAAGGTGCTGCTGATGGACGAGCCGTTCGGCGCCCTCGATGCCCTGACCCGGGCCCATCTGCAGGATGCTCTGATGGCGATCCAGGCGGAGCTTGGCAACACCGTCATCATGATCACCCACGACGTGGACGAGGCGGTGCTGCTCTCCGATCGCATCGTCATGATGACCAATGGCCCCAGCGCCACGGTCGGAGAGATCCTGACCGTCGACCTGCCAAGGCCCAGAGACAGGGTCGCCCTGGCGGACGATCCCCACTACCACAAGCTGCGCCAGCAGGTGCTGCGCTTCCTCTACGAGAAGCAACGCAAGGTGACCCCCCTCAAGGCAGCCGGGCAGGTGCGCAGCAAGCTGCGCGCCTGAGCCCGCCGGATTCAAGGAAGAGAGACATGACTGACAAAGAGCAACAGTGGGTGACAGAGGACGGCATGGGCCTGCTCGGTCGCCAGAACAGTGGTTCCGCCGAACAGACCGCAAAGCAACGGCTGCTGGTGGTGGGCAACGGCATGGTGGGTCACCACTTCGTCGAACAGCTGGTGGCGGCGGGCGGCCTCGAGCGGTTCGACGTGACGGTGTTTGGCGCCGAGCCTGACGCCGCCTACGACAGGGTGCACCTCTCCGAGGTATTCGGCGGCAAGGCACCCCAGGCCCTGCGCATGGCGGATCCCGCCTGGTATGAAGAGAGCTGCATTGCGCTGCGGCTGGGGGCCGAGGTGGAGGTGCTCGACCGGGCCACCCGCACCCTGACGCTGGCCAACGGCGAGCAGTTCCCTTACGACCGTCTGGTGCTGGCGACCGGCTCTGTCCCCTTCGTGCCCCCCATCCCCGGTCATCAGCGGGAGGGCTGCTTCGTCTACCGTACCCTGGGAGATCTCGCCGCCATCCGCGATGCCTGCGCCCAGGCCCGCAGCGGCGTGGTCATCGGTGGCGGCCTGCTGGGGCTGGAGGCGGCCAACGCCCTGCGCCTGCTCGGCCTCAAGACCCAGGTGGTGGAGTTCGCCCCCAGGCTGATGCCGGTGCAGCTCGACGAGAGCGGCGGCGCCGTGCTGCGGGACAAGATCCAGGCCCTCGGGGTCGAGGTGCTGGTGGAGAAGGCCACCGAGTGCATCGAGCAGGGGGAGCAGGCCCGTCATCGCCTGCGTTTCAAGGACGGCACTCACATTGAGACTGACGTCTTGCTGTTCTCGGCGGGGATCCGCCCCGCCGACACCCTGGCCCGCCAATCCGGGCTGGTGGTCGGGGAGCGCGGTGGCATCTGCATCGACGACGGCTGCCACAGCTCGGATCCCGCCATCCTCGCCATCGGCGAGTGCGCGCTCTGGCAGGGGCGCATCTTCGGCCTGGTGGCCCCCGGCTACCAGATGGCCCGGGCCGCCGTGGCCAGCCTGTGCGGCGGCGAGAGCCGCTTTATCGGGGCCGACATGTCCACCAAGCTCAAGCTGATGGGGGTGGACGTGGGCTCCATCGGCGACGCCCACGCCGCCACCGCCGGCGCCCAGGAGCTGCTGCTGCTGGACAGGGTCAACGGCATCTACAAGAAGCTGGTGACCGACGGCGAGGGCAACCGCCTGCTCGGCGCCATCCTGGTGGGGGACGGCGCCGATTACGAGCGGCTGCTGCAGTACTACCAGAACGGGGTGGTGCTGCCCCAGCCGCCGCTCTCCCTGCTGGTGGGGGAGGCAGGGGCCGTTCCCGCGCCCCTGGTGCTGCCGGACAGCGCCATCCTCTGCTCCTGCCACAACGTGAGCAAAGGGGACGTGGTGGCCGCCGTTCGGGCGGGCAATCACGAGCTGTCGGCGGTGAAGAGCTGCACCAAGGCCGGCACCGGCTGCGGCGGTTGCAGCAACCTGCTCAAGCAGGTGGTGGATCAGACCCTGGCGGACCTTGGCGTCGAGGCGGACAAGGGGTTGTGCGAGCACTTCGCCTACGGCCGTCAGGAGCTTTATCACCTGGCACGGGTGGGCGAGCTGAAGAGCTTCGAGGCGCTGCGGGACAAGCATGGCCAGGGGCTGGGGTGCGACATCTGCAAGCCGACGGTGGCCTCCATCCTGGCGTCGCTGTGGAACGAGCACGTGCTGGAGAAGCCCCACCGCGCGTTGCAGGATACCAACGACGCCTTCCTTGCGAACCTGCAAAAGGACGGCACCTATTCGGTGGTGCCGCGCATCCCGGGGGGGGAGATCACCCCGGAGGGGCTCATCACCATCGGCGAAGTGGCGCGCAAGTACGGCCTCTACACCAAGATCACCGGCGGCCAGCGCATCGATCTCTTCGGCGCCCGGGTCGACCAGCTGCCCGCCATCTGGGGCGAGCTGGTGGCAGCAGGCTTCGAGACCGGTCAGGCCTACGGCAAGTCGGTGCGCACCGTGAAGTCCTGCGTGGGTTCCACCTGGTGTCGTTACGGGGTGCAGGACTCCATGACCCTGACCCAGACCCTGGAACACCGCTACAAGGGGCTGCGGGCACCACACAAGCTGAAGTTTGCGGTCTCAGGCTGCACCCGGGAGTGCGCCGAGGCCCAGAGCAAGGACATCGGCGTCATCGCCACCGAGCGGGGCTGGAACCTCTATGTGTGTGGCAACGGCGGTATGCGGCCGCGCCACGCGGACCTCTTTGCCACGGATCTCGACGAGCAGACCCTGATCCGCTACATCGACCGGCTGCTGATGTTCTATGTGCGCACCGGGGACAGGCTGCAACGCACCTCGGTCTGGATGGAGAACATGGAAGGGGGGCTCGACTATCTCAGGTCGGTGATCATCGAGGACAGGCTCGGCATCGGTGCCGAGCTGGAGGCCATGATGGAGGGGATCGTCGGCACCTGGCAGTGCGAGTGGAAGAGCACATTGGCGGATCCGGACAAGCTCAAGCTGTTCGAGGCCTTCGTCAACCGGCCCGAGGACGAGACGCCGCCGCGCCGTGAGGAGCGGGGGCAGTGGGTGCCGGATATCGCTGTCAAGGAGGTGGTATGAGCGGGGTCAACGGGTTGCACACCCGCCATCAGTATCAAGGAGGTGGTATGAAGGATGACAAGGACGATGCACAGCTCTGCGGGCAGTGGCACCGGGTGTGCGAGCTGGCGGCGCTGCCGGAGCAGGGGGGGCGCAGCGCCTGGCTGGAGGGGCGGGTACTGGCGCTGTTTCGCCTCGGGGAGCATGTCTATGCCCTGGACGGGGTGGACCCCCTGGCCGGCGTCGCCGTGCTGGGGCGTGGCCTGGTGGGGGATGCCGGTGGGGAGCCCGTGGTGGCCTCGCCGCTGTACAAGCAGCGCTACGCCCTGATGGACGGTCGCTGTCTGGACGATCCTGCCCTGAGCGTCGCCTGCTGGCCGGTGCAGCTGGAGGGGAGCGAGGTCTGGGTACAGCTGGGGTGAGTGGCCCATCTGAAAACCATGTTGTGATCGCCGGGCACTGCCCGGTGATTTTTTGTGCGCGACTCGACATTTCTTGTACGAGAGGATGGCGGGAAAACGTTTTTCGGAAATAATGGACAAACGTTTGTAACTGGATGTTTGTCTATGACGGAACGTGAGCAAGAGATCCTCGCCCTGCTGCGCCAGGATCCCATGATTGCCCAGCAGGAGCTGGCGGACAGGCTCGGCATCAGCCGCTCCGCGCTGGCGAGCCACATCTCCAGCCTGATGCGCCAGGGCTATGTGCAGGGGCGCGGCTATGTGCTGCGCGAAGGCCCCTACGCCGTAGTGATCGGCGGCGCCAACATGGATATCTGTGGCTGCAGCTACGACAACCTGCGCATCGGCGATTCCAACCCGGGCCGGGTACGCACCTCCGCCGGCGGGGTAGGGCGCAACATCGCCGAGAACCTGGCGCGCCTTGGCACCGACACCCGGTTGCTGACTGCGGTGGGCAACGATCAATACGGCCACCACCTGCTGGAGGTGAGCCAGCGCGCCGGGGTCGACGTGCGCCAGGTGCTGGTACTGGAGGGTCAGTCGACCTCCTGCTATCTCAGCCTGCACGATGGCAGCGGCGAGATGAGCTGCGCCGTCAACGACATGGGGATCATCGAGCAGCTCACCCCGGCCCGGCTCACCCCCCTGAGCGGTTTTCTCGGTGCGGCCCGGCTCTGGGTGCTCGACACCAACCTCGCCACCCACACCCTGGACTGGCTGTTCGAGCGCCAGGGGGAGCACATCATCTTCGTGGACACCGTGTCGGTGGCCAAGGTGGAGAAGATCCGCCCCTGGCTGCACCGCATCCACACCCTCAAACCCAATCGCACCGAGGCGGAGCAGCTGTGCGGCTTCACCATCGGCGGGCCCGACACCTGGCCCATGGCAGCGGCCTGGTTCCACCGCGCCGGGGTGCAGCGGCTCTTCCTGAGCCTCGGCGATCAGGGGATCTTCTATAGCGACGGGGCCTGCCAGGGCCATCTGCCCGTGCTCGGCAGCCCGGTCGTCAACGTGACCGGCGGCGGCGATGCCTTCATGGCAGGGCTGGCCCACGCCTGGTTGCAGGAGCAGGGCATCATGGAGACAACCCGGTTCGCCCTCGGTTGCGCCGCCCTCACCGTCAATTGTTCCGATACCGTCTTTTCCGGCCTATCCAAGGCCGCCGTTGAACGCATGCTGGAGGAGTACCCATGTTGAACGCTTACCTCGATATCCAACCTGAAGTTGCCGCCGCGCTGGCCGCCGGCAAGCCGGTGGTGGCCCTGGAGTCCACCATCATCTCCCACGGCATGCCCTATCCGCAGAACGTGGAGACGGCGCGCCAGGTCGAGCAGGTGGTGCGCGACAACGGCGCCGTGCCGGCCACCATCGCCATCATCGATGGCCGCCTCAAGGTGGGTCTGGATGAGGGGGCGCTGGAGGCGCTGGGCCGGGCCGGTCATGCCGCCACCAAGTGCAGCCGCCGCGACATTCCCTTCGTGCTGGCCAACAAGGGGCTGGGGGCGACCACGGTAGCCTCCACCATGATCATCGCCGCCATGGCCGGGATCCGGGTGTTCGCCACCGGCGGCATCGGCGGCGTGCACCGCGGTGCCCAGGAGACCTTCGACATTTCGGCCGACCTGCAGGAATTTGCCCAGACCCCGGTGGCCGTGGTCTGCGCCGGAGCCAAGTCGATCCTCGACATCGGTCTGACCCTGGAGTACCTGGAGACCCAGGGGGTGCCGGTGATCGGCTACCAGACCGAGGAGCTGCCCGCCTTCTACACCCGGGAGAGCGGCTTCAAGGTGGATTACCGCCTGGAGAGCCCGGCGGCCATCGCCGAGGCGCTGCGTCTGAAGTGGGAGCTGGGGCTGGCCGGGGGCGCCGTGGTGGCCAACCCGATCCCGACCCAGTTTGCCATGCCCAAGGCCGACATCGACGCCGCCATTGCCCAGGCACTGCGTGAGGCGGACGAGCAGGGGGTGAAGGGCAAGGAGTCCACCCCCTTCCTGCTGGCCCGGGTGTGCGAGCTGACCGGTGGCAACTCCCTGGCGGCCAATATCCAGCTGGTGCTGAACAACGCCGCGCTGGGGGCACGCATCGCTGCCAGCCTGTAAACACCTTTGCGAAAGATGCAAAAGAGGGCCAATAGGCCCTCTTTTTATTGCGCGAATCGGTGAGATAACCCCCTTATTCCAGCACCAGTCGCCCGTTGAGAGGCTGGACGGGGCGGTTGTTGGGGTGGTGCATCACCGCCTTGAAGGCATCGATCTGGGCCTGGCTGGCCTGGACCGGCTCCTTCATCACCAGCCAGCGCACTCCTTCCGAGCAGGGTGGGGTGGTCAGGGACCCGCTGAAGCGGTAGTAGTCGTGCTGGGCGGGCAGCAGTTGCTCTGCCGAGATGGGTTCCTTGAAGGCATGGATCTCCCCCGCCTTGGCTGGCAGCACCTGCCAGGCCTGGCTCAGGGCCCCATTGGCCTGGCCCGGCTCGAACATCACGGCGACCACCGCCAGCTCCCCCTTGTCATTGGCATGGACCAGGTGACCCTCCAGGGGGTAGGACCTGCCTTCGATGAGGTTTTCGCTGGGGGCGTGGAAGTGGAACTGCTTGAGTTCGAAGTGCATGCCGTCGAGCTCAAGGGTGCTGCCGGGGGCATAGTTGACCTGCACCGTGTGGCCGTTGTTGACCAGCGTCTTGCCACCCGCCTGATAGTGGAACTGCAGGGGGGCCAAATCGGCCTTCACCAGACCCGAGAGGTTGACCGGCGACTGGTTGCTACCGGCACACTGGCCATATTCCGGGGTCAGGCTGGCCCATCTCGCCGGGCCGGCCTCGCCGCTGTATTCCCAGTGTGTGGTGGTGGCAAAGGCGGCAGGGCAGAGCAGCAGGGCGCCAGCCAGCAGGGACTTTTTCATCATGCATCCTTATCCTGATTGAAAAGCACAGCCATTCCTGGCCTTCCGGCATGAAGGCCTCGTCAATGGCATCGTTGGAAACGCAGGGTACGCGGTGCCAGACCGGATTAATTGTTATGAAAGGTCTGTCGTCATCGTTATTTGAAGCGTGGCATGAGGAGGCGCCATGATGTATTCCGGCAACGGGGCCCGCTTATTCATGAAGGAGAAATCCTGCGGGCATTTTTGCAATGAACGGCCCCCTTTTATGGCGCCCCAAATAGATGACGGGCTGATTCTAGAGGGCTTTTCATGGCTCCGTTTGATCTCGAGCAAACAAGCGCGGACTAATTATCGGGCTTGAGGATCCCTTATTTCGTTGGGATTTTTTCGATATTCCCTGACCCGGCCAGGGGCGTGCGTGGTGGGAGCCGGGCGCTGTGCTGACAGGGTGCCTCGGTGTTGACCCCTTATCCCTCTGATAGTGCTGGAGAAATTCCCCTCTCAGCACAGTGACGGCGGGATGACAATCCCCCGGTTGGCGGCGCCTTGTTTGCGGTTTTGCCGTCCTCTTCACATTTCTGAATTGCTCGCTATTTGTGCGATTGCCTTACTCGTCCGACCTGGTGTCAAATCACTCCGCCTAACACAAGGAGTGGTATAATAATGAATAATATCAATAAATTAGTTCTGGTTATCGGATTCACTCTCACCACCTTCCCGAGCCTGGCGGCGGGATTCCAGTGCGGGGAGCACGTTACCCTGGGGGTACCCGGTCAATCCAGTCAGCTGTTGTGCCGGGAGGGCTATGCCGCCGGGTACAACTACGACACCAAGGTCTCTGACTGGGTCTCTTACCGGATGACGGCCGCCAGCGCCCAGGGCCAGGTGCCGCGCAAGGATGCCTTCGCCGAGGACAAGGAGGTGCCGGTGCAGTTTCGCGCCACCCTGTCGGACTACAAGGGCTCGGGCTATGACCGCGGCCACCAGGCACCGGCGGCGGACATGCGCTCCACCGCCAACACCATGAAGCAGAGCTTCCTGCTGACCAACATGACCCCGCAACTGCCGGCGCTCAACCAGGGGGCCTGGCGCATCCTGGAGGAGAAGACCCGGCAGTGGGCCATCACCTACAAGAGCGTGCAGGTGATCACCGGCCCCATCTTCACCCACTCCGATGGCGCCATCGGCAACGGCGTGACCGTGCCCCACGCCTACTACCGGGTGGTGATGGATCTGGCGGGCAAGCGGGCCATCGCCTTCATCCTGCCGCAAGAGAACGTCTCGGCCAGCAGGCTGGCGGACTATGTGGTGACGGTGGATGAGGTGGAGGAGCAGACCGGGCTCGACTTCTTCACCGAGCTGCCGGATGAGCAGGAAGAGGCCATGGAGTCGCGGCTGTCGGCCATGTGGGGCGGTTAGCGCGTCCAGCAGGGGTAACGGGGGCCCAGGCCCCCGTTACCCACACGGGCCTCCGGCCATTGTCATGGCCCCTGGTACAGGGCCAGTACAGCTTGGGTCTGGCATCGGGCCCTTATCATGACTCCTTTTTTCAGGAGGCATCATGTCAGCGCTGTTTTCCCTTCACTCCTCGTCCACTCTTGCCCGCGCGTTGCGCATCTGCGTACCCATGGCGCTGCTGGGGGCTGCTGTTCCCCCGGCCATGGCCGACGAGGATATCCGCTTGGGGCAGACCATTCTGCTCGGGGTCGGCGATCATCCCGCCATCATTCCCATGCTCGCCTGCCGGCCGACCAAATCCATCATGGTCAAGGCAGGGCGGGAGTTGACCCTAGAGCGGGTCAAGGTGTTCTACGGCAACGATCGCAGCAAGACCCTCTATTTCGACAAGGTGTTGAAAGAGGATCAGGAGTCGGGGTGGCAATCACTCGGCAGCCGGCTCTGCATCAAGCGCATCGAGGTGTACGGCAATTCGGAAGGGAGCAGGGCAGGGGTCAAGGTGTATGGGCGCAAATGAGCAAAGGGCGGGGGAAATCCCCGCCCAGTGCTTATTTCTTCGGGCGGAACGGCTTGATGATGGCCTCGTCGCACTCGAGATAGGGCCCTTCCATCAGGTCGATGCAGTAGGGAATGGCGGGGAAGACCGCATCCAGGCACTCGCGGATCGATTTGGGCTTGCCCGGTAGGTTGACGATGAGCGAGCTGCCGCGCAGGCCGGCGGTCTGGCGCGACAGGATGGCGGTCGGCACGAACTTGAGGGACTCGGCCCGCATCAGCTCGCCAAAGCCCGGCATCATGCGATCGCACACCGCCTCGGTGGCCTCCGGGGTCACATCCCGCCTCGCCGGCCCTGTGCCCCCCGTGGTAACGACAAGGCAGCACTGCTCCTCGTCCACCAGCCGAACCAGGGTCGCCTCAATCTGATCCTGCTCGTCGGGGATCACCTGATAGACGGGCTCCCATTCCGAGGTCAGGTAGGCGTTCAGGGTGTCGATGATGGCCTTGCCGGAGAGATCTTCGTAGATGCCTGCACTGGCGCGATCGCTGACGGTGACGATACCGATTCTTGCCTTGCTCATGGTCTGCCCTTGGTTGCCGCAATAAAGTGGTAAATAAAATAACATAATCAGTGAGATATGTTAAACCGCCGGATGAGGCAAGGGGAGGGCATCGAGCCTGGGGGAGAGTCGAATGAAAAACAATTTTGAGGAAAGTCCCTTAATAAGGCATAAGGCCGAGAAAAATGCAGGGCGAGATCGTGAACGTTTTGAAGCAATGTTAAGAGGATTTGACCGACCGATCTGGGTGTGATCTTATACTCT
>NZ_JAPDBZ010000125.1:0-12186 GCF_027705505.1 Aeromonas sp. QDB56 | reverse complement strand
TGCGCGAGCAGCTATCACCCAGTAATGGGGATCCCCCTCCTGTGACGCGAAGCGCTAAGGTGGGGGAGGATGTCAATCCGATGAATTGACCCTGTTTGTGGCGGTGGTGGAGGCGGGCAGCTTTCGCCAGGCGGCGGAGAATCTCGGCATGGACAATTCCGTGGTGAGCCGCGGCATCAAGCGCCTCGAAGAGAAGCTCGCCACCGTGCTCCTCAACCGCACCACGAGGCGGGTCAGCCTGACCGAGGAGGGGAGCTGGTTCTATCAGCGAGCGGTGAAGATCCTGACCGAGATGAGTGAGGCAGAAGGATTGTTGCTGATGCGCCGGGAGCAGCCGGAGGGCATATTGCGGGTGGACGCCGCCACCCCCTTCATCCTGCATAGATTGGTGCCCATCATCGGCGAGTTTCGCCGCCGCTACCCCGCCATCGAGCTGCAACTGCACAGCTCCGAGGGCTTCATCAACCTGATGGAGCGGCGGGTGGACATGGCCATTCGCATCGGCGAGCTGACGGACTCCTCCCTGCGGGCCCTGCCGCTGGGCCGCTCGCGGCTGCGGCTGCTGGCCTCCCCCGACTATCTGAAGGCACGCGGTACCCCGCGCCAGCCGGCTGACTTGCTGGCTGGCCACGAGCTGCTTGGTTTTTTGCACCCCGATCACCTCAATCATTGGCCCCTATTGAGCGAGGAGCAGGGGGACAGGTTCGCCATCACCCCGACCCTGCGGGCCAGCAGCGGGGAAACCTTGCGTCAGCTGGCGCTGGCGGGGCAGGGGATCGTCTGCCTGTCGGACTTCATGACGGGGGATGACAGGGCGAGCGGGGCGCTGGTGGAGGTGCTGGCCCGCAGCAACAGCGGCGCCTCGCGCCCCATCCATGCGGTCTTCTACTCCGATGCCCAGCGGGACATCCGGCAGCGGGTCTGGCTCGATTTCCTGAAAGAGCAGCTCGGCAACCACGCGCTCTAGGCGTGTTCCGACAGGGCCAATCCCCTCCCGCCCTTCCCCTCCACGAGGAGGAGGGGCCATCATTCCCACTCCTCAAGGGGAGGGGGCCGAGGGGCTTGCTAGCGCCAATATAAAGAGGCCGACATCGCTGTCGGCCTCTTTGCTTTTTTCATCTCAAGGATGCGTCGGTTACCCCATCACTCCTCTTCGGCCCAGCGGCGTGAGCGTTCCACCGCCTTCTTCCAGCCGCTGTAGCGCTTGGCGCGATCGTCGCGGTCCATCTGCGGAATGAACTCGCGGTCCACGCTGAACTTGTCTTCCAGCTCTTCGGAGCTCTTCCAGAAGCCCACGGCGAGGCCGGCCAGGAAGGCGGCGCCCATGGCGGTGGTCTCGATACGGGTCGGACGCACCACAGGGGTGTGCATCATGTCAGCCTGGAACTGCATCAGGAAGTCGTTGGCCACGGCGCCGCCATCCACCTTCAGGGCTGCCAGCTTGATGCCGGAGTCCTGCTGCATGGCATCCAGCACGTCGCGGCTCTGGTAGGCGATGGATTCGAGCGCCGCACGGATGATGTGGTTGCGGTTGGCGCCACGGGTCAGGCCGACCATGGTGCCGCGAGCATACGGATCCCAGTAGGGGGCGCCCAGGCCCACGAAGGCCGGCACCAGGTAGACGCCGTTGGTGTCGCCCACCTTGCTCGCGAAGTAGTCGGTATCGCGGGCGTCGTGGATGATCTTGAGCTCATCGCGCAGCCACTGGATGGTGGCGCCGCCCATGAAGACCGCCCCTTCCAGTGCGTAGTTCACTTCCCCTTTCGGGCCGATGGCGACCGTGGTCAGCAGGCCGTTGCTGGAGCGAACCGGCTCGGTGCCGGTGTTCATCAGCATGAAGCAGCCGGTACCGTAGGTGTTCTTGGCCATCCCTTTTTCGAAGCAGAGCTGGCCGAACAGGGCGGACTGCTGGTCACCGGCGATACCGGCGATGGGGATGCGGGCACCGCCGCCACGGGTGGTGTAGCCATAGACCTCGGAGGAGGGTTTGACTTGCGGCAGCATGGAGGCGGGGATGCCCAGCTCGTCCAGCATGCGCTCATCCCACTTCAGGTCGCGGATGTTGTAGAGCATGGTGCGTGAGGCGTTGGTCGGGTCGGTGACGTGCACCTCGCCGTTGGTCATCTTCCACACCAGCCAGGTGTCGATGGTGCCGAACAGCAACTCGCCGTTCATTGCCTTCTCCCGGGCCCCTTCCACGTTGTCCAGGATCCACTTCACCTTGGTACCGGAGAAGTAGGCATCCAGCACCAGGCCGGTGTTTTCGCGAACGTACTCTTCCAGGCCCCGGGCCTTGAGCTCTTCGCAGATGGCCGCGGTGCGGCGGCACTGCCAGACGATGGCGTTGTAGATGGGCTTTCCGGTGGCCTTTTCCCAGACGACGGTGGTTTCACGCTGGTTGGTGATGCCGATGGCGGCGATCTGCTCGCTGTGCAGGCCGCTCTTGGCCAGCACTTCGGTGAAGACGGAGGACTGGGTCGCCCAGATCTCCATGGGGTCGTGCTCGACCCAGCCCGCTTTCGGGTAGTGCTGGGTGAATTCGCGCTGGGAGGTCGCGACGATGTTGGCGTCCTGATCGAAGACAATGGCACGGGAGGAGGTGGTGCCCTGGTCCAGCGCAACGACAAATTTCTTTTCAGCAGACATGATGTTCTCCACGTTTTTATTTTTCCACGTTGTTACACGTTGGGGAGGGCCGCTCTCAGGCGGCGGCCTCTTCTTTGTTAGACAGCTTGGAGGCTTCTTCGGTGGCGACGCGGTTGCCCGGGACGCAGGGAGCCAGCACTTTCACATACAGGGCGGTACCGATCTGGGCGCCGACGATGGGGCCAAGGATAGGGACCCAGAAGTAGGGGTTGTCACGACCACCGGTCAGGGCCACGTCACCCCAGCCAGCCACGAAGGCGAACAGTTTGGGGCCGAAATCACGGGCCGGGTTCATGGCAAAGCCGGTCAAGGGGCCGAGGGAGGCGCCGATCACCGCGATCAGGATGCCGATGAGCAGGGCGGCGGCGAAGCCTTTGGGGGCGCCGTTGTTGTTGTCACCCAGTGCCATGATGCCCAGCATCAGGACGGCGGTGATCACCATCTCGACCGCGAAAGCCTGCATGTTGGAGAGCAGGGCATTGGGGTAGGTGGAGAAGATGCCTGCGGTGCCGAGGCTCTCGACGCTGCCGCGCACCACGTTGTGGGTCAGCTCCCACTGGGTGAACAGGTTGCTGTAGAGGGCGTAGACCAGGGCGGCGGAGGCGAATGCCCCGGCTATCTGGGCGATGATGAAGGGCACCACCTTGCGCTTGTCAAAGCCGCAGAAGGTCATCAGTGCCAGGGTCACGGCAGGGTTGAGGTGGGCACCGGAGATGCCACCGGTGACATAGATGGCGATGGCGACACCCAGGCCCCAGGTAATGGAGATTTCCCATTGCCCGAAGTTGGCGCCAGCCAGCACCAGGGCGGCCACGCAGCCGACGCCGAAGAAGATCAGCAGGCCGGTGCCGATAAACTCGGCGAGGCACTCGCCAAGCAGGGTATTGGGTCTTTGTATGCTCATAGTTGTTATTCCTTATATCCACCCACAGTAGGTTTGATGTTCCGTTTTGTTATCTTTCATTCCCATTCATTGCGCCCGAAAACGTTTCTTCTTGTTTTTTGAGCTTGCGCAAACGTTATGCTCGTTTGCGCTCGTTCTTGGACGAGAGAGAAAATAAACCTTCTGCGTCAATTCACCATCCCCCCGCCACCGGAAATGTGGGCAAGATCCCATTCATTGCTAAGAAAATGTGACGAAAAGCAACAGTTGTCGGCCATATTACTCCTTAGTGAGTAGCCAAAAGCCACGCCATGCGTGGGCTGACCCTGGATGCGCGTTCACTCACAGCGTCACAATTTTTGTAATAAAACTGCAATAATTTAGCGCTCATCACAGATTAAATGTTCACAAATGAGCGCGATAGGCTCGCTTGCGAATCAAGACGCGTCTGATCGCCGGCATGAGCGGGGCGTCCTCAACCGCCCAGAACAACAATAAAAGGAAGCAGAACATGCTTAGTCTCTTCAGGCCTGCACCCCATATCGACCGGCTGCCGGCCGACAAGGTGGATCCCTTCTACAAACGCATGCGTTGGCAGGTGTTCTTCGGGATATTCTTCGGGTATGCGGGTTACTACCTGGTACGGAAAAACTTCAGTCTGGCGATGCCCTACCTCATCGAGCAGGGCTTCTCCCGCGGGGATCTGGGTCTGGCCCTCTCCGGCGTCTCCATCGCCTACGGTCTCTCCAAATTCCTGATGGGGAACGTGTCGGACAGATCCAACGCGCGCTACTTCCTCTCCGCCGGTCTGCTGCTCTCGGCAGGCATCATGTTCATGATGGGGACCATGCACTGGGCTACCTCCAGCATTGGCATCATGTTCGTGCTCCTGTTCCTGAACGGCTGGGCACAGGGCATGGGCTGGCCCCCCTGCGGTCGCACCATGGTGCACTGGTGGTCGCAGAAGGAGCGGGGTGAGATCGTCTCGGTCTGGAACGTGGCCCACAACGTGGGCGGCGGCATGATAGGCCCCCTGTTCATCCTCGGCATGGGCTGGTTCAACGACTGGCGCAGCGCCTTCTATGTGCCTGCGGCGGCGGCGGCGGCCATCGCGGTGATCGCCTTCTTCGTGATGCGCGATACCCCGCAATCGGTCGGTCTGCCCCCCATCGAGGAGTACAAGAACGACTACCCGAAGGATTACAACGAAAGCCACGAGCAGGAGTTCTCCGCCAAGGAGATCTTCATGAAGTATGTGCTGCACAACAAGCTGCTCTGGTACATCGCCATCGCCAACGCCTTCGTCTACCTCATCCGTTACGGCGTGCTGGACTGGGCGCCCACCTATCTGAAAGAGGCCAAGGACTTCAGCGTGGATCACTCCTCCTGGGCCTATTTCCTCTATGAGTGGGCGGGGATCCCGGGCACCCTGCTGTGCGGCTGGATCTCCGACAAGATGTTCAAGGGCCGCCGCGCCCCGGCAGGCATCCTGTTCATGGTGCTGGTGACCCTTTCCGTGCTGGTCTACTGGTTCAACCCGGCGGGCAACCCGACCATCGACATGATGGCCCTGGTCGCCATCGGCTTCCTCATCTATGGCCCCGTCATGCTGATCGGCCTCTACGCACTGGAGCTGACGCCCAAGAAGGCGGCCGGTACCGCGGCGGGCTTCACCGGCCTGTTCGGTTATCTGGGTGGCGCGGTCGCGGCCAACGCCATGCTGGGCTATACCGTTGACCACTTCGGCTGGGACGGCGGCTTCATGGTGCTCACCGTCTCCTGCGTGCTCTCCATCATCCTGCTGGCCATGACCCTCAAGCACGAGAACGAGTCGATTGCCGCCAAGGCGGCTGCCCATCAGGCATAAAACGTGATCCTGCCCTTATCGATTGGAAAAGGGATCAGGTACACTGCCAAAGGCCCCGCACCTGCCGGGGCCTTTTTTCGTCTCATCTGCGGAGTGCAAGCGTGAAGCAAACCCAACGACATCTGGAGATCCTGGACGTCCTGACCCGGCAGGGTTTCGTCTCGACCGACGATCTGGTGACCCATTTTGACGTCAGCCCCCAGACCATTCGCCGGGATCTCAACGATCTCGCCGAACAGAACAAGATCCGGCGCCATCACGGCGGGGCCTCACTGCATTCGAGCACCGTCAACACCGCCTACAGTGCCCGCAAGGTGATGCAGCTCAAGGAGAAGGAGCGCATCGCCCGGGAAGTGGCCGCCAACATCCCCGACGGCTCGTCGCTCTTTATCGACATCGGCACCACCACCGAGGCCATCGCCCGTGCCCTGCTCGACCACCGGGAGCTGCGCGTGGTCACCAACAACCTGAACGTCGCCAGCATCCTGACCGCCAAGGATGACTTCACCGTCATCATCGCCGGCGGCGAAATTCGCAACCGGGATGGCGGCATTGTCGGGGAGGCGACCCGCGACTTCATCGGCCAGTTTCGCATGGACTACGGCGTCATCGGCATCTCGGGCATCGACAGCGACGGCTCCCTGCTCGATTTCGACTATCACGAGGTGAAGATCGCCCAGGCCATCATCGCCCACTCCCGCCAGGTGTTCCTGGCCGCCGACCACACCAAGTTTGGCCGCAACGCCATGGTCAACCTCGGCAACCTCAGCCAGATCCACGCCCTGTTCACGGATCAGGAGCCGCCGGAGAAGCTGATGCGACTGATGTCCCAGCATCAGATCGCCTGCCATATCTGCTGAGCTTCCCCGCACAGGCATCAGGCCGCCTCGGGGCGGCCGCTTTTTTCCTGCCCCCTCCCGGCCTGCGGCGTCTCCCTTGCGGCGCCTAAGCGGCCAGTTCCTGGCGCTGACACACCTTCTTTGACCCCTGATGTTGCCCCCGCACTCGGGCGCCAGGTTTGCACCGACGCTAGGCGCCTGCGAGGAATTCACGCCATCGCCTTCATCACCTTGCCCCATGGGCACCCCCATCCGGCACTCTTTGTTCTCCTCCCTGCCCGAAATGGTTGTTTCCGACATGCCGTAGCCTTGCCAGGCCGTCACCGACTGGCAGCATTTTTAGCATTGTGAAAACAATCGCGATCACATTTCTCTCACGAAATGTTCGTTTATTGGTTTTTCATGTTCTAATATGAGCGAAATCAAACATTGCTGTCATGGCAAACACAAAATAAGAAAGTAGGTGAACATGAGCGAACATTATGATCTGGTCGTCGTCGGCGGCGGCATCAACGGGGTCGGCATCGCGGCAGATGCGGCGGGGCGGGGGCTGAAGGTGGCGCTGTTCGAGGCGAGCGATCTCGCCTCTGCCACCTCGTCCAACTCCAGCAAGCTGATCCACGGCGGCCTGCGCTATCTCGAACATTACGAATTCCGGCTGGTGAAAGAGGCGCTGGCGGAGCGGGAGGTCCTGCTCGGTATGGCTCCCCACATAGCCCGTCCCATGCGTTTTCGTCTGCCTCATCGCCCGCACCTGCGTCCGGCCTGGATGATCCGCGCCGGTCTCTTCCTTTATGACAACCTGGCCAAGCGGGACAAGCTCAAGGGGAGCTGCGGACTGCGCTTCCTGCCGCAGGACGGCCTCAAGAGCGGCATCAACAAGGGCTTTGAATACTCGGACGCCTGGGTCGATGACGCCCGGCTGGTGGTGCTCAATGCCATGCTGGCGCGGGACAAGGGCGCCGATGTCCAGACCCGTACCCGCTGCGTCAAGGCAGTGCGCGGATCCAAGCACTGGACCCTGACGCTGGAGCGGGAAGGGGGCGAGCAGTTCACCGTCAGCTGCCGTGGTCTGGTCAATGCGGCGGGCCCCTGGGTCAAGACCTTCTATGACGAGAGCCTGAGCGAGAAATCCCCCCGCGGCATTCGCCTCATCAAGGGGAGCCACATGATAGTGCCGCGCATCCATGAGCGCGAAGAGGCTTACATCCTGCAAAACGAGGACAACCGCATCGTCTTCGTCATCCCCTACCAGCAGGACTATTCCCTCATCGGCACCACGGACGTGGAGCACAAGGGCAGCCCGCGCGAAGCCAAGATCAGCGATGCCGAGATCAACTACCTGTGCAAGGTGGTCAATGCCCACTTCACCAGGCAGATAAGCCCGGCAGACGTGGTGTGGACCTATGCCGGGGTGCGCCCCCTGTGTGACGACGAGTCCGATTCACCCCAGGCGGTGACCCGGGACTACACGCTCGAGCTCAGTGGTGAATCCGACGGCGCGCCGCTGTTGTCGGTGTTTGGCGGCAAGCTCACCACCTACCGCAAGCTGGCCCAGGCCGCCTGCAACAAGCTCAAGCCCTGGTTCAGCCAGATGGGAGAGGACTGGACCGCCTCCTGCCGGCTGCCCGGTGGCGAGTTCGACTGCTCGGTGCGTGAACTGGCGCGTGCCTTTGCGCTGGAATTCGGCTGGCTCGACGATCGCAGCGCCCTGCGCATCGCCGAATCCTATGGCGCTCATGCCCGCCTCTGGCTGAAGGAGGAGCGCGGCCAGCACTTTGGTGCCGGGCTGTATGAATCTGAAGTGCGTTACCTTATCGCGCGCGAATGGGCCTGCAGCCTGGAAGACATTCTGTGGCGCCGCAGCAAGCTGGGGCTGCGCCTGTCTGAATCCGAACAGCAGCAGCTCGGTGCCTGGCTGCTCGAGCACCACCACGCCCTGCCCGAAGCCTGCTGATGACCCATGGCGGGCGGCCTTTGCCGCCCGCCGTCAAACTGCAATAAACCCCTGCTATAACAATTACCTGCATCCTACACACCATAACAACGAGATCTCTTGATGAAGCAACCTCACCGTACCCTGATAGCCCTTGGCCTCGGGGCTGCCCTGGCGCTGCCCGCACTGGCGGCCGACGAAGGCAAAATCGTGATCGCCCACCGGGGTGCCTCCGGTTACCTGCCGGAACACACCCTGGAATCCAAGGCCCTGGCCTATGGCATGGGCGCCGACTATCTGGAGCAGGACCTGGTGATGACCAAGGATGACCAGCTGGTGGTGATGCACGATCACTTCCTTGATGGCATCACGGACGTGGCCGAGCGCTTCCCCGGCCGGGCCCGCCCGGACGGTCGCTACTATGTGGTGGATTTCACCCTGGACGAGGTGCGCTCCCTGCGCATGACCGAGCCGTTCCAGCTGGTGGACGGCAAGCAGGTGCTGGTCTATCCGGCGCGCTTCCCGCTGTGGAAGTCCAGCTTCAGGATCCACACCTTCCAGGAAGAGATCGAGATGATCCAGGGGCTCAACAAGAGCACCGGCAAGCACATCGGCATCTACCCGGAGATAAAAGCTCCCTGGCTGTTCCGCCACGAGGGCAAGGACATCTCCAGGGCGGTGCTCAAGGTACTGAAGGAGTACGGCTACACCAGCAAGAGCGACAAGGTCTATCTGCAGTGTTTCGATGCCAACGAGCTCAAGCGCATCAACAGCGAACTGATGCCCGCCATGGGTATGGACTTGAAGTTGGTGCAGCTGATGGCCGAGACCGACTGGAACGAGACCATGGTCTATGACGCCAAGGGCAAGGCGACCCCCTACAGCTATGACTGGATGTTCAAGCCGGGGGCCATGAAGACCATCGCCACCTATGCCGAGGGGATAGGTCCCTGGAAACCCATGGTGGTGACCGAGCCGGGCACTCCCGGCAAGCCGGTCTTCACCGGCATGGTGAAAGAGGCCCATGCGGCCGGCCTCAAGGTGCATCCTTATACCTTCCGTCAGGATGAGGGGCAGATCCCGGCCTATGCGAAAGACTTCACCGACCTGCTCAACATCTTCCTCTACCAGGCCGATGTGGACGGGGTATTCAGCGACTTCCCCGACAAGGCGGTCGAGGCTATCAAGGCCCACGGCAAATAATAAAAGAAGAGCAACACGGGAATGCAAGCGGGGCCAGGTGCCCCGCTTTTTTGTGCCCGGCATTATCGCCGGGATGAGGGGCCGGATAAGGGGTCATGAGAGGGGGCAGAGAGATGATATTGAAATGGATGGGTGTAATAAAATGTTTACGATTTGGGGCTGTTCTGGCCTTGCGAGTCGCTACTTTTGAGTTGCTTCACTCTGCTTTCTTGGTCATTTATCCATCTGTCAGCGTGTGAAGACGCTAGTTTCACTTGATTGTTTGTTTTTCCTTGGTAAGGTGGGGGCGGTTGCGTAACAAAGTGCTGACTTGTGTAAACAAAAGTGAACGATCAGCGCCCTTGGCTTGAAACAGTAGAGAGAATGAGAAGATGCAAAGAGATCCCCTGAACAACATCCATATCCAGTCCGAACAAGTGATGATCACGCCTGCCCAGCTCAAGGAGAAACTGCCCATCTCCGATCGCGCGCTGGCATTCGTGCAAGGGGCCCGCAATACCATCGCCGACATCATCCACCGTCGCGATCACCGCCTGCTGGTGATCTGTGGTCCCTGCTCCATCCACGACATGGACGCCGCCAAAGAGTACGCAACCAGACTCAAAGCGCTGCATGACGCCTATCAGGACTCTCTCTACATTGTCATGCGGGTCTACTTTGAGAAGCCGCGCACCACGGTCGGCTGGAAGGGCTTTATCAACGATCCGAACCTGGACGGCACCTTCGACGTGGAGCTGGGTCTGCACCGCGCCCGCGAGCTGCTCTGCTGGCTGGCTGAGCTGGAGTTGCCGCTGGCGACCGAGGCGCTCGACCCCATCAGCCCGCAATACCTGGCGGAGCTCTTCTCCTGGTCGGCCATCGGTGCCCGCACCACCGAATCCCAGACCCACAGGGAGATGGCGTCCGGCCTCTCCATGCCGGTCGGCTTCAAGAACGGCACCGACGGCAACCTGGGCACCGCCATCAATGCGCTGCAGGCCGCCTCCAGCCCCCACGCCTTCATGGGGATCAACCAGCAGGGTCAGGTCGCGCTGCTGCAGACCCAGGGCAACCCGGACGGTCATGTGATCCTGCGTGGCGGCAAGCACCCGAACTACGACTCGGTCAATGTGTCGCTGGCGGAAGAGGCGCTGGAGAAGGCGGGCCTGCTGCCCGGTCTGGTGGTGGATTGCAGCCACGGCAACTCCAGCAAGGATCACCGGCTGCAGCCCAAGGTGGCCGAAAACGTCATTCACCAGATCCAGGAGGGCAACCGCTCCATCATCGGGGTGATGCTCGAATCCAACCTGTTCGAAGGCAACCAGTCCAGCGAGCAGCCCAAGTGCGAGATGCGCTACGGCGTCTCCATCACCGATGCCTGCATCGACTGGGAGACCACGGATGCGCTGCTGGCCCGCTGCCACAGCCAGCTGGCGGCACCACTTTTGGCCAGAACATCGGCATAAGCCGTGGTATCTTGTTGCAACTGATTGAACCATCGAGGTATCACTGCCCACGCAGTGATACCTTGTTGCCTCTTGAATGACAGGGCGTCGCTGCGGGCGGCGCCAGCAGGGACTGGACATGGCGAAAGAGTTGAATGCCCTCAGGGACAAGATAGATGCGGTGGACAAGCAGCTGATTGATCTGCTGGCCGCTCGTCTCGCCCTGGTGGGGGAAGTGGGGGAAGTGAAAAGCCGGCACGGCTTGCCCATCTATGCACCGGATCGGGAGGCGAGCATGCTGGCCCGCCGCCGCGCCGAGGCCGAGGTACTGGGGGTGCCGGGGGACCTTATCGAGGACGTGCTGCGCCGGGTGATGCGCGAGTCCTATATTCTGGAGTCCGCCAGCGACAAGGAGCACCACTTCAAGTGCATGAAGCCTGAGCTCGGCAAGGTGGTGATCATCGGTGGCCAGGGGCAGCTTGGCCGCCTGTTCGGCAACCTGTTCAGCCTCTCGGGCTACCGGGTTGAAACCCTGGGGCAGGCCGATTGGCCACGCGCCGACGAGATCCTGCACGGCGCCGGGCTGGTGATGGTGGCGGTGCCCATCGACGTCACCTGCCAGGTGATCGACCGGCTCGGCAACCTGCCGGCGGACTCTCTGCTGGTGGACGTGACCAGCGTCAAGAGTGAACCGCTTGCCCATATGCTGGCGGTACACCAGGGGCCGGTGCTGGGGCTGCACCCCATGTTCGGGCCGGACGTGGCGAGCCTCGCCAAGCAGGTGATCGTCTGCTGTCAGGGACGCGATCCCGTCGCCAGCGAGTGGCTGCTGGAACAGATGACCATCTGGGGGGCGCGTTTGCAGCAGGTGGAGGCCAGGGCCCACGACGAGGCAATGACCTTCATTCAGGCGCTGCGCCACTTTGCTACCTTCGCCTACGGCTGGCACCTCTCCCGGGAGCAGGCCAACATCGACCGTCTGCTTGCCTTAAGCTCTCCCATCTACCGGCTGGAGCTGGCCATGGTGGGACGGCTGTTTGCCCAGGATCCCCATCTCTACGCCGACATCATATTGTCGTCGCCCCAGAACCTCGCGATGATCCGCCGCTACTACCAGAACTTCGGCGAGGCGCTGGGCCTGCTGGAGCGGGGCGACAGGGAGGGCTTCATCGAGGCCTTCAGCCAGGTCTCCGGCTTTTTCGGCGAGCGGGCGGAGGAGTTCCTGCGCGAGAGCCGCACCCTGCTGGCCCAGGCCAACGATCGTCGTCATCACGGCTGATGCACAAAGATATCCATACAAAAGGGGCCTGATGGCTAATGCCGATCAGTTAAGGATCCATTGACCGATCCTCAGGCTGTGTAAGAATCCGAAACTCCTTGTTGGGTTT